>CAMYMY010000034.1:16108-17258 GCA_947259625.1 uncultured Kiloniellales bacterium
CGACCTGGAGCGCGCGGCCGCCGAGGCCAAGGCCTTCCGCGAGGCCCATCAGGGCAAGCTGGCCGGGCTCGACGGCGTCGCGCTCGCCGCCGCCCTCGACGCCTACGAGCGCGTCCAGGAGGTGCTCGGCCGGGTCATGAGCTACGCCCAGCTGGTCTATTCCGGCGACATGAGCGATCCCGAGGTCGGCCGCTTCTTCCAGACCATGCAGGAGCGCACGACCGAGATCTCGACGGACCTGCTGTTCTTCGGCCTCGAGCTGAACCGGGTCGAGGACGCGGCCCTGGACGCCAAGCTGGCGCACTCGCCCGCGCTCGCCCGCTACCGGCCCTGGCTGCGCGACCTGCGCGTCTTCCGCCCGCACCAGCTCTCCGACGACCTGGAGCGCCTGCTGCACGAGAAGCACGTGGCCGGGCGGGCGGCCTGGGTGCGGCTCTTCGACGAGACCGTGTCGGACCTGCGCTTTCCGCTCGAAGGCGCGGCACTCACCAGCGCCGAGATCCTGCACAAGCTGACCGACCGCGACGGCGCGGTGCGCAAGGCCGCGGCCAAGTCGCTCGGCAAGGTGTTCGGCGACAACGCGCGGGTCTTTACGCTGATCACCAACACGCTCGCCAAGGACAAGGAGATCGAGGACGGCTGGCGCGGCTTTGCGCGGCCGGTCTCCTCGCGCAACCTCGGCAACTTCGTCGAGGACGAGGTGGTCGAGGCCCTGGTCGCCGCGGTGCGCGCCGCCTATCCGCGGCTCTCCCACCGCTACTACGCGCTGAAGGCCCGCTGGATGGGGCTCGAGCGGCTGCCCTACTGGGACCGCAACGCGCCCCTGCCCGAGGAGGACACGCGGGTCATCCCCTGGGACGAGGCGCGCGACACGGTGCTGAAGGCCTACGGCGCCTTCTCGCCCGACCTGGCCGAGGTCGGCCGGCGCTTCTTCGAGCAATCCTGGATCGACGCGCCGGTGCGCCCCGGCAAGGCGCCGGGCGCCTTCGCCCACCCCACGGTGCCGGGCGCGCACCCCTATCTGCTGCTGAACTACCAGGGCCAGACCCGCGACGTCATGACCCTGGCGCACGAGCTCGGCCACGGCGTGCACCAGGTGCTGGCCGCTCCCCGGGGCTATCTCATGGCCGACACGCCGCTGACCCTGGCC
>CAMYMY010000035.1 GCA_947259625.1 uncultured Kiloniellales bacterium
GGGTGGGTTGGTCGGGTGACCGGCAAGCGATCAGCCCCGTCCGCGGTAGGGCGCGACGCCCTGGTCGGGCAGCCAGAGGCCCTCGGGCGGCGGACCCGACTGATAGAACACGTCGATCGGCATGCCGCCGCGCGGATACCAGTAGCCGCCGATCCTGAGCCACTGCGGGGCGATCTCCTTTTCCAGGCGCTTGGCGATCGCCAGCGTGCAGTCCTCGTGGAAGGCGCCGTGGTTGCGGAACGCATTCAGATAGAGCTTGAGCGACTTGCTCTCGACCAATTGCTTGCCGGGGACGTAATCGATCACGAGGTGCGCGAAGTCCGGCTGCCCGGTCACGGGGCAGAGCGACGTGAACTCCGGGCAGGTAAAGCGCACCAGATAGGCCGTGCCCGGGTGCGGGTTGGGCACGCTTTCCAAGACCGCCTCCTCCGGGGAGGCCGGCAGCTCCACCTTGCCGCCCAATTGCGTCAGGCCTGACACGTCGGATTTCGTCACGGCATCGCTCTCCATCGCCCGGGGCCGCTCGCCCCGCCCGGATTGTCCATCCCAAAGCCCGTTTGGTCGAGTCTTAGCTGAAGACCGGTTACAGTCGGTGCCGTCCGACGAATGCGCCTCCGACAGGCGCAACATCACGAAGGGAGGCCAAAGCCCATGACCGCACCGCTGTTCCACATGATCGCCGCCGCGCCGACGCCGGTCGCGCCCTTCAGTCACGCGGTCGAGGCCGAGGGCTGGGTTTTCGTTACCGGCCAGATGCCGACCGAGGCCGAGGACGACGCGGCGACCCTTCCCGAGGGCGTCGAGGCCCAGACCCGCAAGGTCATGGAGAACCTGCAGCTCGTGCTTCAGGGCCTCGGGCTCGGCCTGGAGCACGTCGTCGTCGCGCGCGTCTTCCTGACGCGCTTCAAGGAGGACTACGCCGCCATGAACCGGACCTATGCGTCCTACTTCCCGCCCGAGCGCCGGCCAGCGCGCACCTGCGTCGGCGTCACCGGCCTGGCCCGCGACGCCCTGGTCGAGATCGACCTGATCGCCCGGCGGCCGTGAGGCGGGGTGACAAACGGAATGAGGCGCCCTTAGCGATAGCTCATCGGCATCGTCGGGAGTAGGCTTACATATCGGACTTGCTGACGCATTCGGGACGAGCACAATGCCAGAAACCCCATCGCTCACCATCCGCCTCAACGCCGAGGACAACGTCGTGGTCGCGCGCGCCGCGATCCTGCCCGGCACCGAGATCCCCGGCGAGAACGTCGTGGCCGGAGAGCCGGTCCCGGCCGGCCACAAGATCGCGACCCGCGCGGCGGCCGCGGGCGAGCCCCTGCGCAAGTACGGCCAGATCATCGGCTTCGCCAAGGAGGACATCGCGCCCGGCCGCCACGTCCATACGCAGAACGTCGAGATGAAAGCCTTCGAGCGCGACACCGCCGCCTGCAGCGAGGCCAGGCCCACGGACTTTGTCGGCGAGGCCGGGCGCGCGACCTTCCAGGGCATCCGGCGGCCCGACGGCCGGGCGGCGACGCGCAATTATCTGGGGGTGCTGGCGTCGGTGAACTGCTCGGCCACCGCGGCGCGCTACATCGCCCGCGCCTTCGACCGCGAGGCATTGGCGGACTATCCCAACGTCGACGGCGTGGTCGCCTGCGTGCACGGCACCGGCTGCGGCATGGCGGACACCGGCGAGGGCCATGCCAACCTGCAGCGCACGCTCTGGGGCTTCGCCCGACACGCCAACTTCGGCGGCGTGCTGCTGGCCGGCCTCGGCTGTGAGGTCAACCAGATCGACTTCCTGCTCGAGGCCTACGGCATCGAGCGCGGCCCGCGCTTCCGGACCATGACGATCCAGGAGACCGGCGGCACCCGCAAGAGCGGCAACCCGTTCCGGCCGCCGAGCTCACCCTGGCGCTGCAGTGCGGCGGCTCGGACGGCTATTCCGGCATCACGGCGAATCCGGCCCTGGGCGCGGCGGTCGACCTGCTGGTGCGCCACGGCGGCACGGCGATCCTCTCTGAGACGCCGGAGATCTACGGCGCAGAGCACCTGCTGACCCGCCGCGCGGTCTCGCCCGAAGTGGCGGACCGGCTGGTGGAGCGGATCAGGTGGTGGGAGGACTACACCGCGCGCCACGGCGGCAAGATGGACAACAACCCGACGCCGGGCAACAAGGCCGGCGGCCTCACGACGATCCTGGAGAAGTCGCTGGGCGCCGCCGCCAAGGGCGGCACGACGAATCTCTGCGGCGTCTACCGCTATGCCGAGCCGCTCGATACGAACGGCTTCGTGTTCATGGACTCGCCGGGCTACGACCCCTGCTCGATCACCGGGCAGGTCGCCTCGGGCGCCAACCTCGTCTGCTTCACGACGGGACGCGGCTCGGTCTACGGCTGCAAGCCCGCGCCCTCGCTCAAGCTCGCGACCAATACGCCGATGTACCGCCGCATGGACGAGGACATGGACGTGAACTGCGGCGTGGTGCTGGACGACGGCGTGGCGATCGAGGCGCTGGGCGCGCGGATCTTCGAACGCCTCCTCGAGGTCGCGTCGGGCAGCCCGACCAAGAGCGAGGCGCTCGGCCTCGGCGACGAGGAGTTCGTCCCCTGGCAGATCGGAGCCGTGATGTGAGGGGGCGTCCGTTGTTTTGCACCCGTCTCCGTGATGAACCAGGGTTTTGGAACCACAGAGCCATGGAGATCACAGAGAAAAACGGGTCACACCGAGTCCCGAAGGTCTTGAACGACGGCCATCCTTCGAGGTGCGCCGTCCTCAGGACGAGAGACAATAGTCGGAACGGTTTGAATGAATGTCCGTCTGATCCAGGTGCCATATGATTCGGGCCACTACCGGACCCGAATGGGCAATGGACCTGGCTGTTTCTTGGATCATGGCGTTGTCGAACGGCTGGAAACGGCCGGCCACCAAGTTGCGGTCGCAACTGTCGAACCGGGATCTGCCTTCCCAGCTGAAGTGGCGACAAGCTTCGATCTTATGGTGGGCGTTGCTCACGAGGTTCGCAGTGCCGTGGCGGCTCAGTTCTTTCCTTTGGTCCTGGCCGGAAACTGCAACACCTCGGTGGGAACGGTCAGCGGTCTTGCGCCGCGGCAGGTCGGCGTGGTGTGGTTCGACGCGCACGCGGATTTCAACACGCCCGAGTCCACCAGCACCGGTTTCCTTGACGGCATGGGACTGGCTGTTTTGTCCGGGCATTGCTGGACCACATTGGCGCAGAGAGTTCCGGGTTTTGCGCCGGTCCCGGAGGACCGTGTAATACTCGCGGGCGCGCACGATTTCGACGTCCTTGAATGGGATCGCCTCGTCAAGTCCCAGGTCGTTCGCATCTCGGATGGCGATATTCGCCGCAGGGGTGTTGCGGGCGCTTTGACTGGTGCTCTGGAGTCTCTTGCGGCACGGGTCGACGTCATCTATCTGCACATCGACCTCGATGTTCATGATGCGAGGATCGCGCCGGCCAACCATTTCCGGCCGCCGGGAGGCCTCGAGCCCGAGGATGTCCGCGACGCGGTCGAACTGATCGCCGGCCATGTCGATATCGCGGCAGCCGCGATAACGGCCTACGATCCCGATGTCGATGACCGAGGCGTTACCTTGAATTCCGGTCTGGCGCTGATAGAGAAGATCGTTGCGGCGGGCGCATCTTCGCGCGCATCCTCGAAGTCGCCTCCGGCAGCCCCTCCAAGAGCGAGGCGCTCGGCCTCGGCGACGAGGAGTTCGTCCCCTGGCAGATCGGCGCGGTGATGTAGGTGGTTTACGCCAAGGCCACGAGCGGCGGCACCGCCAGCTCATCGGCGTGCCGGGCGAAGGCCTGCCAGGTCGGGCCGTCGAGCGGGATGCCCGACGCGCTGCGCTCCCGCTCCACGGCCCACTCGCGGTCGCCGGGGGCCATGACCTTGGCGCCGTCCCTGGCCGGCAGCGCGCGCAGCTGGGCGAGATAGTCGGCCATGCCCGCGGCGAAGGCGGCCTCGGGCCGGAAGACGCCCGGCTTGATCACGACGTAGAACTGGCCCAGGCCCCGGGGCGTCGAGAAGTCGGGTCCGGCGAATCCGGGCATGGCGAAGCTGAAGGCCATGCCGGTCAGCGCAGCGCTCAGCACCTCGGCCAGCCCGGCCAGGGCCGCGCCCTTGTAGCCGTAGACCGCGCCGCCCAGGGGCAGCAGGCTGACGGCGTCCTCGGCGCTGGTGGTCGCCCCAGCCGCCGCGTCGACCACCACCTCCGGCGGCAGATCCCGGCCGAGCGCGCGATACTGAAGCACGCGGTTCCAGGGGATCGCGCTGGTCGCCATGTCGATCAGGTAGGGCCGCTCGCCGGCGGTCGGCGCGGCGAAGCTGATCGGGTTGGTGCCGTAGAAGGGCTCGACGGCGTCGAAGGGCAGCACGATGTCGTCGGCGTTGCAGACCGCGATGGCCAGGTAACCTTTTTCGGCGGCCTCCAGGGTATAGGCGCCGGCGGCGCCGAAGTGCGACGAGCGCCCGACCGCGACCGCCGCGACACCGGCCTCTTCGGCCAACTCGATGCCGTGGCCGATCGCCCGGTAGCCGGCCAGGTGGCCGAGGCCGTCGTCGGCGTCGAGGCTGCCCGCCCCGGGCGCCTGCCGCGTGAAGGTCATGTTCGGACTGCCGTTGATCCGCCCGCCCTTCAGCCCCTTGACGTAGTGCGGCAGCAGCCGCACCCCGTGGCTGTCGACGCCGCGCAGCGAGGCGCCGACCAGCGCCCGCGTCACGGCCTCGGCCGAGGGCTCGTCGGCCCCGGCCGCCTGCGCGGCCGCCCGCACGAAGCGTTGCAGCTCCTCCGGCGCGACGCGCGCGCCGTCCTCTTTCCGATCCGTGGACAAGCCGACCTCCCCCTGTTTGCCACCGCTCGCCAGACTAGCGGGTCCATTTTCGTTGACAAGCCACGGCAGCGGCCTCGAAACTTCCGGCGGGGCTCGGAGGAACCTCCGTGCCGGACAAAGTCGAAACAGGGAAGGACGAGCCATGACTGGAACAATGACGCGACGGGGCGCCTTGGCGCTCGCCGCGGTGATCGCAATGAGTCTGGGCGCCGGCGGCGCGCGCGCGGCGGAGACGCTCAAGTGGGCCCATGTCTACGAGACCAGCTCGCCGTATCACACCTGGGCTCTCTGGGCCGCGGAGGAGATCGGCAAGCGCACCGACGGCCGCTACGCGGTCGAGGTCTTTCCGGCCTCCTCGCTCGGCAAGGAGGTGGACATCAACGAGGGCCTGACCCTCGGCACGCTCGACATCATCTACACCGGCCAGCTGTTCGCCGGGCGGTCCTACGGGCCGATCTCGATCGGCGGCTCGCCCTTCATGTTCCGCGACTTCGATCACTGGGCGAAGTTCCGCGACGGCGCGCTCTTCAAGGAGATGTCCGAGGGCTACAAGAAGGCGACCGGCCACCACGTCATCACCCTGACCTACTACGGCCAGCGCCACGTCACCTCCAACAAGGAGATCAAGACTCCGGACGACATGAAGAACCTGAAGATCCGGGTGCCCAACGCGCCGCTCTACAAGATGTTCCCGCAGGCCGTCGGCGCCAACCCGACGCCCATGGCCTTCGCCGAGGTCTATCTGGCCTTGCAGCAGGGCGTGGTCGATGCGCAGGAGAACCCCCTGCCGACGATCCAGTTCAAGAAGTTCTACGAGGTCCAGAAGTACATCACCTTGACCGGCCACATCACCGACGCGCTGATGACCATCGTCGGCGGGCCGACCTGGGACAAGTTCTCGGAGCAGGACCGGGAGATCGTCATCGGCGTGCTGCGCGAGGCGGCGGCCAACTGCACGGACGCGATCATCAAGGCCGAGAGCGAGCTGGCCGACTGGTTCCGCGCCCAGGGCGTGACCGTCAACGAGGTCGACCGCGGCGCTTTCCGCAAGGCGGTGGTGCCGCTCCACAACGGGCCCGACGCCGAGTGGGACCTGGCCACCTACGAGAAGCTCCAGGCGATCAAGTAGCGCGGACCTTGGCCTAGGGCGCGCCGCCGGTGAGCGGGGAAAGCGACGGGGGCCGGCCGTCCGAGGCGACGCCGCCCCCCCTCGCCGACGAGAGCGACGAGACGGTCGACCTCGGCGACGTGGGCTGGGCCGACATCCCCGCGCTGGCCATCTTCTGGGTGCTGGCCGGGGTGGTCTTCCTGCAGTTCTTCACGCGCTACGTCCTCAACGACTCGCTCGGCTGGACCGAGGAGATCGCGCGCTATCTGCTGATCGGCGTCGCCTTCGTAGGTGCGATCATTCCGGTGCGCAAGAATACCCACATCTACGTCGAGTTTTTCTACCGCTACCTGCCGGCGCGCGCCGGCCGGGGATTGTCGACTTTCGTCGACTTGGGGCGGATCGCGTTCTTCGTGGCCGTCACCTACATCGCGGCCAAGCTGGCGCTGCGCACCAACCAGAAGATGGCCTCGATCGAGCTTTCCAAGAGCGTCGTCTACTGGGTGGTCTGCGCGGCCTTCGCCGCAATGACGGTCTATGCCGTGGGCGTCGCCTGGCGTCACTGGCGCCGGCATACGAGCGAGCTGACCGAGCCCGGCCCGCCGGCGATCATGGACTGAGGGAGGTGCTGGTCCTGCTCTTCGTCCTGGTGTTCGCCATGCTGATCATGGGCTTTCCCGTGGCCATCGCGCTCGGCGGCTCGTCGCTGATCTACGTGCTGCTGTCCGGGCAGGTGCCCGACCTGGTCGTGGTCCATCGCATGGTCAACGGCGTCGACAGCTTCCCGCTCCTGGCCGTGCCCTTTTTCATTCTGGCCGGCAACCTGATGAACACCGCCGGCATCACCAACCGCATCTTCGACTTCGCCAAGGCCTGCGTCGGCTGGCTGCGCGGCGGCCTGGGCCACGTCAACGTCGGCGCCAGCGTGATCTTTGCCGGCATGTCCGGGGCCGCGGTGGCCGATGCCGGCGGGCTCGGCACGATCGAGATCAAGGCCATGCGCGACGCCGGCTACGACCCGGACTTCTCGGTCGGGGTCACGGCGGCCTCCTCGACCATCGGGCCGATCATACCGCCCTCCCTGCCCATGGTGATCTATGGCGTCGTGGCCTCGGCCTCGATCGGCCAGCTGTTCGCGGCCGGCTTCGTCCCCGGCATGATGATGGCCGGCGCGCTGATGATCATGGTCGCCTGGTACGCAAGGCGGCGGAACTATCCGCGCGACGCCCGCTTCGCCTGGGCCGGTCTGGGCCGCGCCTTCCTGCGCGCCTTCCTGTCTCTGATGACGCCGGCCATCATCGTCGGCGGCATCCTGTTCGGCGTCTTCACGCCGACCGAGGCGGCGATCGCGGCCTCGGTCTATGCGCTGATCCTGGGCGTCGTCGTCTATCGCACGCTGACCTGGCGGCGCCTCGCCCGGGTCAGCTTCGACACCATCGAGACCACCTCGATCATCCTGCTGATCGTCGCCGGCGCCTCGATCTTCGCTTGGATCCTGACCAGCAACCGGGTAACCGAGCACTTCGCCACTCTGATCCTCCTGGTGACCGAGAACCCCTACCTGATCATGATCATGATCAACCTGATCCTGATCGTCGTCGGCTGCTTCATGGAGACCATCGCCGCGATCACCATCCTGGTGCCGGTCCTGCTGCCGGTCGTGGTCAAGATTGGCATCGACCCAGTTCATTTCGGCGTGGTCATGGTGCTCAACCTGATGATCGGCCTGCTGACCCCGCCGGTCGGCATGGTGCTCTACGTGCTGTCGCGCGTCTCCGGCGTCCCCTTCGAGCGCTGCGTGGCGGCGACGGCCCCCTTCCTGGTCCCGCTCGTCACCGTCCTGGTGCTGGTCACCTTCGTGCCGGCCCTCTCCATGTGGCTGCCGACCCTGATCTACCGCTAGCCCGGCGCTCCGACACGCGGCTCAGTCTGATTCGATACGGTGGAAGATCGCGCCGTAGTGATAGGGCGGCAGCTCGACGAGGTGCTGCCATTCGAAGCCGGCCGGTTCGACGACGGCCCGGACCGCCTCCGGCGCCATGCGCATTTCCGTCTTCGGCCCGCGCGGCGCGCCCAGCACTACGGTTTTCTCGCGCGGCAGCGGGTGCCAGTTCACGATCGCGAAGGCGCCGCCCGGCTTCAGCACCGCCGCCGCACCGCGCGACAGCCCGGTCTGGTCCGGCACGCCGTGGAAGGTGTTGGCGATCAGCACGAAGTCGGCTTTCTCCGGAATCAGCCGGGCCAGGTCCATCGCGTCAGCGCGGATCCATTTCCGTACCGCGGCGCCGGCGCGCCCGACGGCGTCGCGGGCCTTGTCCAGCATGGCCGGGTCCAGGTCCACGCCGTAGACGCGGCCCCCGACCAACCGGGCCAGCGGCGCCGTGAAGTGGCCGTCGCCGCAACAGAGGTCGACCACGGTCATCCGCGGTTCGATCCCGAGCGCCCGAAGCGCGCCCTCGGGATCCGGCCACAGGGCCGACCACCAGTCGCTGTCCGGCATGGCGGTCGCGGGGAAGAAGTCGTCCGTGGGCATGTGTCGCCTCGCCAGATACGCTTGGGTCCCATCATAACCGAATCCGGTGCCGGGCCGCTACGCGATCCGCGAAGCCTGTCGGCGCTGCCGGGAACCGGCATCATTTTGCCCTTTGCATGGGCTCATTTGCTCGTTTTCCGCAAATTCCCTATAGCGCCGGCAGGTCGCCCTCGGCCAGCCGGCGCTCGAAGGCGGCGGTGAACGCCTCCAGCGCGCCGGCCTCGATCGCCCGGCGCAGCCCGGCCATGAGCTCCTGATAGTAAGACAGGTTGTGGATCGTCAGCAGGATCGGGCCGAGCATCTCGCCGGCCTTGAACAGGTGGTGCAGGTAGGCGCGGGCATAGTCGCGGCAGGTCGGGCAGGCGCAGTCGGGATCGAGCGGTCTCGGGTCGTCTTGGTGGCGGGCGTTGCGCAGGTTCAGAGCCGCGCGTCGGGTGAAGGCCTGGCCGGTTCGGCCCGAGCGTGTCGGCAGCACGCAGTCGAACATGTCGATGCCGCGCCGGACCGCGGGCACCATGTCACCGGGCTTGCCGACGCCCATCAGGTAGCGCGGGCGGTCCTCGGGCAGGGCCGGCACGGTGGCGTCCAGCACCCTGACCGTCGTCGCCTGGCCCTCGCCGACGGCGAGACCGCCGACCGCATAGCCGTCGAAACCTATGCCGGTGAGCGCCGCGGCGGACTGCTCGCGCAGGTCCTCGAACACGCTGCCTTGGACGATGCCGAAGAGGCCGTATCCGGGCCGCACTTGGAATGCCGTTTTCGAGCGCTCGGCCCAGCGCATCGAAAGCGCCATGGACTTGGCCGCCGCGTCGCGCTCGACCGGAAAGGGCGTGCATTCGTCCAGCACCATGGTGATGTCGGCGTCCAGGAGCCGCTGGATCTCGACCGCCCGCTCGGGGGTCAGCTCGTGGCGGCTGCCGTCAATGTGCGATTTGAAGGTGACGCCCTCGTCCGTGATCTTCCGGAGCTCGGCCAGGGACATGACCTGGAAGCCGCCGGAATCGGTCAGGATCGGCCCCGGCCAGTTCATGAAGCGGTGCAGGCCGCCGAGTCTCGCGACTCGCTCGGCGCCTGGCCTGAGCATCAGGTGGTAGGTGTTGCCGAGGATGATCTCGGCGCCGGTCGCGGCGACCTGCTCCGGCGTCAGGCCCTTGACCGTCCCGGCGGTGCCGACCGGCATGAAGGCCGGAGTCTCGAAGCTGCCGTGGGCCGTGGTCACCCGGCCGCGCCGCGCGGCGCCGTCACTCGCCAGCAGCTCGAAGCCGAAGGCCGGCGCCCTCACGGCGCGTCCTTCCGGTGCAGCAGGCAGGCGTCGCCGTAGGAGTAGAAGCGATAGCCGGACTCGATCGCGTGGCGGTAGGCGGCTTTCATCCGTTCGGTGCCCGCGAAGGCCGAGACCAGCATGAACAGCGTGGAGCGCGGCAGGTGGAAGTTCGTGAGAAGAAGGTCGACGACCTTAAAGCGGTAGCCCGGGAGGATAAAGATGTCTGTCTCCCCTTCGAAGGGACGCAGGCGCCCGTCCGGATCCGCCCCGCTCTCCAAGAGGCGCAGCGAGGTGGAGCCGACCGCGACGACCCGGCCGCCCTTCGCCCGCGCCGCTTCGATCGCTTCGGCCGCCGCCGCCGTCAGCAGGCCGGCCTCGGCGTGCATCCTGTGCTCTTCCACCGCCTCGGTCTTGACCGGCAGAAAGGTGCCGGCGCCCACGTGGAGGGTCACGGCGATACGGCGGACGCCGCGCGCCTCCAGCGCCGCCAGCACGGCCTCGGTGAAGTGCAGCCCGGCCGTGGGCGCGGCCACGGCGCCGTCGCGGCGCGCGAAGACCGTCTGGTAGTCGTCCCGGTCGCGCCGGTCGGGGCCGGCTTGGCGCCGGATGTAGGGCGGCAGCGGCATGGCGCCCTCGGCCTCAAGCGCGGCCATAAGGTCCGGGCCCTCGCGGTCGAAGGCGAGGCCGACCTCGCCGCCCTCGGCTTTCTCCGCCACCTCGGCGGACAGCCCGCCCGGAAAGTCGATCCGGTCACCGGGCTTGAGCTTCTTCGCCGGCCGGGCGAATGCGCGCCAGCGACCCGGGCCCTCGGCCTTGTGCAGGGTGACCTCGACCTTGCCCGCGCCGCGCCGCCCGGCGAGCCTCGAGGGGATGACCCGCGTGTCGTTGAACACCAGGATGTCGCCGGCCCCGAGCAGGCCCGGCAGGTCGCGGAACGCGCGGTCGGCGAGCCCCTCGCCGACCTCGAGCAGGCGCGCGGCATCGCGCGGTCGCGCCGGGTGTTGGGCGATCAGCGCGCGCGGCAGGTCGAAATCGAAGTCGTCTGTGCGCATCTGGGCAGGGCCGGTCAAGAACGCGGTGGGCAAAGCGGGACCATCGAGGTGTCTGACGTCGAAAGCCCGACTACAGCAGCCTAACCCGGATTTCTAGCGCAAATAACCGCCGACGATCCAACCGACGACCATCAACCCCAGATACGGAAGGCTCTCTCTGGTCTTCCGAACGACCGGCGGCCGTCCTTTCCGCGATGCGGGCGCGGGGACCTCGTAGACGCGCCAGGTCAGGGCCAGATGAGGCAGGAATGCCAGGCCCGCGAGCAGGACCCCGAACAGAATCTGCTCGGTGGGGCGCAGGGCCGAGGCGAAGAGCGGCAGAAAGACCGCAAGGCCGGGCAGCGCGAACGCGAGGCCCAGCGCGTTGGCCACCATCACCTCGCGCGCGCGGCCGGACGCCGGCGGCGATACGCGCAGCTGTCGGCGGCCGAGGAGGAGCCCGGCCAGGACGCCCATCGGCGGCAGGCCCAGGAAGATCGTCGTCAGAAAGGCCGTGCGGTGCGGCTCCGCCACCAGCCAGGCAAACTCCTCGAGGCCCTCCGCGATTTGCAGATCGGGAAGGTCGATGACGATCCCGATCAGGCCATACAGCAGCGCGCCCAACCCGAACCCGCCGGCGACCGCGAACAGCAGGACCATGTAACCGACTGCCAGGGTCCAGAGGAACAGCCAAAGCCGCCAGGTCTTCCGCCAGTCCTGCCACGCGGCCAGGGCGTCGAAATAGAAAGCGGGATAGAGCACGGCGGCCAGGCGAAAGGGATCGATGCCGAAGCCCGGCGTGACCTTCGAATAGGCCAGGTCCAGCGCGATGAGTCCCAGCCAGGCGAGCAGCATCGGCCCCAGGATCCTGAGGGACCAGAAGAAGAGGGGCGGTTTGCCCGGCATGCTGACCTCGCTCGTTCCAGCCAGGGCGGTCCACGGCAGCGCCCGACCAACCTGTATCAGGACCCTTAGCAAAGGTTTAATCCCCGGCCGCCTCGCCGGTACGACCGTCTCGCCGCGCTCGCGCAACGGCCGGCCTTGCGCTATAACTGTCCCATGACCAGACCAGCCATCATCGCCGTGGCGATCACGGGTTCGGTGCCGCGCAAGGCGGACAACCCGGCCGTGCCCGTGACCCCGGCCGAGCAGATCGAGTCGACCCACGAGGCCTTCGAGGCCGGGGCTTCGCTCGCCCACATCCACGTGCGGGACGCCGATGAGAACTCCTCCTCGGACCCGGCACTCTTCGCCGAGGTCCAGGAGGGCGTCAAACGGCACTGTCCCGGCATGATCGTGCAGTTCTCCACCGGCGGGCGGGGCCGGAGCGGCGCCGAGCGCGGCGCGGCGCTCTCCCTCAAGCCCGACATGGCGTCCCTGGCGACCGGCTCGGTCAACTTCCCGAACATGGTCTACGAGAACGCGCCGGCGCTGATCGACGAGCTGGCCGGCGCCATGCTGGCGCAGGACATCAAGCCTGAGATCGAGGTCTTCGACCTGGCCATGCTGTACAACGCGGCGAAGCTGCTGGACCGCGGGCTGCTTCGCGCGCCGCTGCACGTGCAGTTCGTGCTCGGCATCCCGGGCGCCCTGCCGGCGCGCCGCCGGGTCCTGGAGTTCCTGATTGCCGAGCTCGCGGAGCTGCTGCCCGACGCCACCTGGACCGCCGCGGGCATCGCCCGCCACCAGCTCGAGGTCAACCGTTGGGCCCTGGAGCTCGGCGGCCACCTGCGCACGGGGCTGGAGGACAACGTCCGCTTCGACCGCGAGCGCCTGGCCGCCAGCAACGCCGAACTGGTCGCCCGCCTCGCCGGCCTCTGCGCCGACTACGACGCCCACCCGGCCAGCGCCGCCGAGGCGCGCGAGTTACTCGGGCTCGCCTCAGCCTGAGGCGCCCCATGACCGGGGAGTTCGAACTCGAGGCGGCCGCGCCCTGGGGGCGCAACCGGGCGGAGTACACGACCTTCTTCGACCTGACCGGCGTGCCGGCCCACCGGCGCATCCTGGACTGCGCGGGCGGGCCGTCGTCCTTCACAGCGGAGGCGAGCCGCCTCGGCCATCTCGTGGTCGCCGCCGACCCGCTCTACGGCCTGTCCAAGGGCGAAATCAAGGCGCGCATAGAGGAGGGCCGCGAGGCCATAGCGGCCGGTCTGCGCAGCGCCGGGCACCGCTTCGTCTGGGACGTCTACGGCACGCCGGCAAATCTCGAGGCGACGCGGCTGTCGGCCATGAAGCACTTCCTCGAGGACTACGAGGAGGGCCTCGCCGAGGGCCGCTACCTCGAGGCCGCGTTGCCCGGCCTGCCGTTCGGCGACGCGGCCTTCGACCTCGCGCTCTCGTCCCACTTCCTGTTCCTGTACAGCGCGCAGTTCGACCTCGATTTTCACCTGGCATCCGTCCTGGAGCTCTGCCGGGTCGCGCCCGAGGTCCGGATCTTTCCGCTGCTCGATCTGGAGGGCGAGCGCTCGCGCCACCTCCTGCCCGTGATCGACCATCTGCAAGGGCGCGGCCTCGCGACCGAGATCCGCAAGGTCGACTACGAGTTTCAGAAGAGCGGCAACGAGATGCTGCTGATCCGGTGCGAGGCGCCGCCGTAACGCGAGAGAGGTTCAGAGATGCCCGACAAGGCGCCCAACATCCTGTTCGTCATGGCCGACCAGATGGCCGCGCCGGCCCTGCCGGTGTACGGCCATCCGGTGGTCAAGGCCCCGCGCATCGCCGGGCTGGCCGAGGGCGGCGTGGTCTTCGACGCGGCCTACTGCAATTCGCCGATCTGCGCGCCCTCGCGCTTTTCCATGCTGTCAGGGCAGCTGCCCTCGGCGATCGGGGCTTACGACAACGCGGCCGAGTTTCCCGCGTTCGTACCGACCTTCGCCCACCACTTGCGCCTTGCGGGCTACCGCACGGTGCTGGCCGGCAAGATGCACTTCGTCGGCCCGGACCAGCTGCACGGCTTCGAGGAGCGGCTGACCACCGACATCTACCCGGCCGACTTCGGCTGGACGCCGGACTGGGAGCGCCCGGAGGAACACCAGGACTACTTCCATACCATGCTGAGCGTGGTCGAGGCCGGGCCCTGCGAGCGCAGCCTGCAGATCGACTTCGACGACGACGTCGCCTTTCAGGCCGAACGCCGGATCTACGATCTGGCGCGGGACGACGACGACCGGCCCTTCCTCCTGCTGGCCTCCTTCACCCACCCGCACGACCCCTACACGATCGGCCGGCAATACTGGGAGCGCTACGATCCCGACGACATCGACCTGCCCCGAGTACCGGCGATTCCCCCGGGCGAGCAGGATCCCCACAGCCGGCGGATCGCCCGTATCGTAGGCATGGAGCGCTACGACATCACCGAAGAGCGCGTCAGAAATGCGCGGCAGGCCTATTACGGTGCGATCAGCTACGTCGACGACAAGGTCGGCGCACTGCTGGACGCGCTGGCGGCGACGGGCCTCGCCGAGGGCACGATCGTGATCTTCGCCGCCGACCACGGCGACATGCTGGGCGAGCGGGGCCTCTGGTACAAGATGACCTTCTTCGAGTGGGCGGCGCGGGTGCCCTTGATTGTCCATGCGCGCGGCCGCTTCGCGCCGCGCCGGGTGGCCCGCAACGTGTCCCTGCTCGATCTCCTGCCGACTCTCTGCGACCTGGCCGGCGGCGCGGCGCCAGCGCCCACCGAGCCGCTCGAGGGCCGCAGCCTGCTGCCGCTGCTCGAGGGCCGCGAAGACGGCTGGCCCGACCGGGTCCTGGGTGAATACCTGGGCGAGGGGGCGGCCGGCCCCTTGGTCATGGTTCGCCAGGGGCGCTACAAATTCGTCGTGGGAGAGGACCAGCCGCCCCAGCTCTTCGACCTGGAGAGCGACCCGCTGGAGCTGGACAACCTGGCGGGGCGTGCCGAGCACGGCGAGGCGGAGCGGGAGCTTGCCGGCCAGGTGGCGGAACGCTGGGACTTCGCGGCGCTCAGGCGCCGGGTCGTCCTCAATCAGCGCCGGCGGCGCCTGACTTTCGCCGCGCTCGGCCAGGGCCGGCACACGCCCTGGGACTTCCAGCCGGCGACCGACGCCGCGAAGCAGTATGCCCGCAATCTCGGCGTGGTCTTGGGCGACCTGGAGCGCCGCGCCCGTCTACCGTATAGCGACGAACCGCCGCCCGACGGTAAGGCGGGGTGAGCGGGCTCACTCGGCCTGGACCTCGCGGCGCAGGCCCAGGGCGATGCGCGTCTCGGTCACGTCCGACAGCATGTGGAACGGCCGGTCCTGAAGGCCGGCGAAGCCCGGCGCGCGCATGAGCAGCAGGCTGCCCGGCGGGATCGGCACCTCGCGGGCGTCGCGGCCGCTGCGGTCCGGGCAGAGGAAGAACCGCGCCCGACCGGCCAGAGTCACGATGGCCACCAGGTCCCGATAGCGGATGTGGTCGCGGTGCGGCGTGATGCCGAGGGACCCCGGGCGGTAGCGCTGCATGATCAGGTCGTTGAACCGGGGCGGCGCGGCCAGCGGCGGCGGGGTCAGGCGGGCCAGCGCGCCCGCCACCGCGCGCTCGAGGGCCGCGCGCAGGGCGTGAAACGGGCTGCCGGGCTCGACGGTCATGCACAGCTCGAAATCCTGGCGCACCGTCCGCTCGCCTTCGCCGATCATCGGTTTCGCAGCGCGGTAGGAGAGGAGTCCCGCGGCCTCGGCCAGCGGGCCCCGCTCCGCCGGGCCGAGCAGCGGCAAGGCCACCACGTCCTCGGCGGCCAGGCGGCCGAGCGCGGCGGCGAGCTCGGTCTCGAGGTCGGCGGCAAGCGTCCAGGGCGCGCCGTCCATGGCGGTCAACTCCCATTCCATCCGGAGCGATCTTCGGCCCGGCTACGTCCTTCGGGCAAGAGCGTTGGAGGCGCGGAGCGCCTATGAGGCTCAGCCGCCGCCTTCTTCGGGCAGGCGCTTGCCGGCCGACCAGTCCCAGGGCGCCACGAAACGGCCGCGCCAGAGGCCGTGCCGCGACCGCCTCGCCCGCTCTTGCATGGCGCCATAATCGTTGGCCGTCGTGGGATCGGCGAGCGCCCAGCCGGTAAAGATCATGCCTTCCGAGAGATCGTAGCCGGCCGCGAAGCAGCGCGCGGTCCTGCTACCTCCGGGTCCGGGGCCGAGCGGCCGGCAAACCACCTCGACGCCGGCGGTCAGGTCGAGCAGGGCCGTGCGGGCCACCTCGCCGCAGTCGTACAGGCGGTCCTCGACGAGGCAGCGTTGCCCGGGGTCCGGCGCGTCGATTCCGTCGAGCTGCAGGCGTTGGCCCTGCAATTCGATGATGTCGCCCGCGATCACCTCGGGTTGGCCGCGCAGTTCGACGCCGGTCGAGTATGCTGCTGCACCCAGGCAGCTGGTCGCGGACACAAAAAACAGCGCCGCCCGCAGGATCGAACCGATCCGCGCGCGGCGATGCATGGGCTTGCCCCGCTCGGTGTTGGCCTAGTTGACCGCTTTGCTGACCGACTTTACCAGATCGAAGAGGCGCTTGCGAATTCTGGGGTCGGAAATGTTGTAATAGGACCGCACCAGTTCCAGCGTCTCCCGCTCCCCCATGAGATCATGGGCGAAGGCCATCGCCTCTTCCCGCGGCGCCGGGGCGTTATCGGACAGCGTCCCTTCTCCCATGTCGGAGAAGAAATAGCCGACCGGTACGTCGAGCACTCGTGCGAGGTCGTGCAGCCGGCTGGCAACGATGCGATTGGTGCCCCGTTCGTACTTCTGGATTTGCTGGAAAGTGATGCCGATCGACTTGGCAAGCCGCTCCTGGCTCAAGCCTACAGCCAGGCGCCGCAAACGCAGGCGCCCGCCGACATGGATATCGATCGGATTCGGTGCCGACCGACGCACGAGTGTTTGGGTTGTCATAAGAAACCTGTTCGCCCCTCATAAGGTTGTCGCGAGATATTCATTTTAGTCGTATAGTATCATAAGACTACTCATTGAGATTGCAATACGGATTCTTACCTACAACCGGGGTGGGGGATGTAGTCTGCTCGATGGCCGCTCGCCCTGGCGGCCCGAAAGCACCATATCAAAGGTCGTTGTCCATGACCTTTGCCATTAGTATGCCGACCCAATGCTCATGACCAACCCCGCGACGCGGCACCCGTTTTTCGACCATCCTCGGCCGATGGCCCTGGCTCACCGTGGCGGAGCCGAGGAAGGACCGGAGAATACCATGGCCGCCTTCGAGAATGCCGTGCGGCTCGGGTTCCGCTACATCGAGACCGACGTGCAGGTGACCCGCGACGGTGTGGCCGTGGCGTTCCACGACGAGCGGCTCGAGCGCCTGACCGACCGGACCGGCGCGGTCGCGGAGGTGACCTGGGACGAACTGCGTGGTGCGAGAGTCGACGGACGGGAGCCGATACCGCGCCTGGAGGAGGTGCTCGGCGCCTGGCCCGGAGTGCGCTACGTCATCGAGCCGAAATGCGATCAAGCCGTGGAGCCGCTTGCCGATGCCATCCGGCGAACCGACGTGTTCGACCACGTGTGCATCGGCTCGTTCTCCGACGCGCGGGTGGATCGAATGCGAGATCTGCTGGGGCCACGGCTTTGTACCTCGCTCGGCAGGCGGGGGGTCCTGCGGTTGCGCCTGGCCAGCCTCGGCCTGCCGACCGGGGGTTTCGTCGAAGCGGCGGCGCAGGTTCCGGTGCGCTATCGCGGCCTGCCGGTGGTGGACCGGCAGCTGATCGCCGCGGCCCGGAGGCGCGGCTTGCAGGTTCAGGTCTGGACCGTCAATAAGGAAGCGGAGATGGAGCGCCTGATCGATCTCGGCGTCGACGGGATCATTACCGACCGGCCTGCTATGCTGAAAGCCGTGTTGAGTCGCCGGGGTCTCTGGGACGGTTGAGTGGCCGCGCCGTTCGGCGGCCGCCATGGGGAAGGGCAGGACACATGGATATGGACCAGGGAAGACGAACAAGTCGAGGAGGGGACCGTGATTCGCTTGTGGATTTGTGCCGGCGCCGCGAATGGTTTCATCGCGGTCGCCCTGGGCGCCTTTTCGGCGCACCTGCTGCAGGGCCGGCTGTCGCCCGAGGCGCTTGGCTGGATCGAGACCGGCACGCGCTATGAATTGGCCCACGGGCTCGCCCTCCTGGCCGTGGCCTGGCTGGCCGGCCGCGAGGTGCGGCATCCGATCGCCCTGGGCGTGGCGGGCTGGGCCTTTCTGCTCGGCACCATATTGTTCTCGGGCACGCTCTACGTCATGGCCGTGATCGGCGTGAAGGCGCTGGGAAGCGTCGTACCGCTCGGCGGCGTCGCCTTCCTGATCGGCTGGGCCGCGCTCTTCGTCTTCGGCCTCGTGCTGAAATGGTAGCGGTGGACTTGGTGGACAATACGGTGGCATTCTGTAATTCTTAGGTGGCTGGAGCCGACCGTCGCGGACATGTCGGCCGACCGGATAGGCCGGAATTTCGGCCTGGATCGATCCGTCGACCTCTGGTCCTCTCCAGTGACAGGTTACCAAGATTCCGCTCTTCGCGAGCCGGGTAGAGTCGGTCGATTGCGGAGGACGTGGCATGGCGAACCTCATTACCCTGGCGCGCTTCCTGCTGCTGTTCCTGCTGGTGAGCTTGGTCTATCGGGCCTCGCCACAGTGGCAGCTGATCGACGCGCCCCTGTTGCTGTTGATCATTGCGCTGGATGCCCTCGACGGCTACGTGGCGCGTCGGCGCGGCGAGACTTCGGTCTTCGGATCGATTTTCGACATCGCGGTCGACCGTGTTGTCGAACTGATTCTCTGGGTCGTCCTGGGGCACCTCGGGCTGATCCCGATGTGGGTCGCCGTGGTCTTCATCGTGCGCGGCACCATCGTCGACTCGATCCGCTACGGCGCGATCACGGGCGGCGAGACCGCCTTCGGCATGATGCGTTCGCCTTGGGGCCGCTTTCTCGTGGCCGGCCGCTTCATGCGTGCCCTCTACGGCACGGTCAAGGCCTTCACCTTCGGCTGGGTGCTGCTGTTGCAGCCCTTGCCGGCGCTCAATCCGTCCTTCTGGGCGGCCTGGTCGGGTGTTTGCGGCCTGGTCACCATGATCCTGGTCGCGGCCTCGGTGGCGCTTTGCATCCTGCGCGGCTTGCCGGTCGTGATCGAGTTCGTGATCGATCAGAAGGTCTTCGGCAGGGGTCACGGCCCGAGAGAGGCGCGCTGATGTCCCTCGTCCTGGTCGACTTCGATGGAACCTTGCTGCCGGGCGCGAGCAGCGAGCGCCGTTTTATCGCCCGCTTGCTCGCGCGTCGGCGTCTGGGACCGACGCAGATCGTCTGCGCGCTGTGGTTTCTGCTGCGCCATTGGCCGGCCGACGGTCGGTGGACCTTCAAGAAGAACAAGGCCTATCTCGCCGGATTGCCGGTCGCGGAGGTGGCCGCGCTGGCCGAGACCTTCGTGCGCGAGGACATCGAGCCACGGCTGCGCGGAACCCTGCTGCGGCGGCTGGAGCGGCACCGCCGCACGGGCGATGTGGTCGCCCTCTTGAGCGGGGCGCCCGACTTCATCGTCGCGCCGCTGGCCGAACGCCTCGAGATCGCCGTCTGGCGCGCGACGCGCTGCGCCCAGCGCGACGGCCGCTTCCTTGCCGAGCCGCCCTTCCGCCACCCCTTCGCCGAAGAAAAGCTTCGCTTCGCCCGGGAGATCTGCGCCACGCTCAACGTCGGGCTCGCCGACTGCACCGCCTATGCCGATTCGGCCCACGACCTGCCGCTGCTGCGTCGTGTCGGCCGGCCTGTCGCCGTCCACCCCGACCGCCGCTTGGCGCGCGTCGCCCGCCGGCAAGGCTGGGAGATGCTGGACGACCCGGTCCGCCAGGCGGTGCCGGCGCTCTTGGCGGGCCGGCTGCGAACGCCGTGGTAACGGCAGCCGGGTCCGAATATCCGGGTTTGCCCCAAGGCAAGACTTGAAACTTCCCCGCCAAGTGCCGCTCGGGGATCTGCGCTCGTTGAGGCGTCGCACATAGACCGACCGCGCCTCGCGGATAAACCGCTTTGTCCCCATGGCGGTCTGGGTTTAAGGTTTCCCCTCGTGCTTGAGGTTAATGGGCAAACGAGGCATGAGAGCTTGCCGAGAATTGCCATCCTAATAGGCGCAGGGAGGACAAAATGAGAAAAATTTGGATCGCAGCGCTGTCCGCGTTCGCTCTCTTGGCGGGCGCGGCGAATGCCGCGGACGTAAACATTGGCTATCAGCTGGTCTATGGCCCGTGGAAGGCGAACATGGAGAAACTGCAAAAGGAAGGGCTCGGCGGCAAGAGCATCGAGTTCTTCAAGTTCACCTCGGGCACCGAGGTGATCAACGCCATGGCTTCCGGCTCCATCGACATCTCTCTCAACGGCTCTTCGCCCACCGCCGCGGGCTACAGCAGAGGCGTCGACCTGCAGGTGATCTACATCTACGACAACATCAACGATGCCGAGGCCCTGGTGGTCAACGACAAGATCACCGGGCCGCAGGACCTCAAGGGCAAGACCATCGCGGTGCCCTTCGGGTCCACGACCCACTTCCACATGATGTTCGCCTTGGAGCAGCTGGGGATCTCTCCGAAGGAAGTCAACGTGCTCGACATGTCGCCGCCGGACATGGTCGCCGCCTGGGAACGGGGCGACATCGACGGCGGCTTCGTCTGGGACCCGGCGCTCGGCAGGATGAAGGGCAAGGGCCGCGTTCTGCTGACCTCGGGAGACCTCAGCAACTGGGGCAAGGCGACCTTCGACGCCATGGTCGCCCGCAAGGGCTTCACCGACGACAACCCCGATTTCGCCTGTCAGTGGGTCAAGATGGTCGCCGCCGCGGATGCCGACTACAGGGCCAATTCCACGGACTATGGTCCGGGCAGCGGCAAGGCCAAGGCCATCGCCCGGGCGGTCTCGGGGCAGGAGGATCAGGTCGGCGGGGTCTTGGCGCTCTACGGCTATCCGACCCTGCAGGAGCAGGCATCGGCGACGTGGCTTGGCGGCGGTGTCGCCAAGGCGCTTCAGGCGACCTCCGAGTTCCTGAAGGATCAGGGCAAGATCGACAAGGTTCTGGACAGCTATGACGGCGGGTCCAACCCGACCTTCGTGAAGATGGTCCTGGACGGCAAGTGCTAGGTCCGGTGTCGTGAGGGGGTCCCGGGCCGCCGGGCCCGGGGCTCCCTCCTGCCGTTTAAGCCTCAGGCGTCTTTCATGCCCGCGGTCATGAGCCTCAAGGATGTCGGCATGGTTTTCCCCGCCACCACGGTCGGGGGGAGCGTGACCGCCCTCGAAGGGATCAATCTCGAATTCGAGCCGGAGGAGTTCGTCGTCGCGCTCGGTGCCTCGGGCTGCGGCAAGACGACCCTGCTGAACGTCATGGCCGGGTTCCTGCCGCCGACCTCCGGCGCCATTCTGCTGCACGACAGTCCGATCACCGGCCCGGGCCGGGACCGGGGCGTGGTGTTTCAGAAGCACGCCCTCTTCCCCTGGCTCAACGTCCTGGAGAACACGGCTTTCGGGCTCAAGCTCCAGGGCATCGGTGGCAGGGACCGGACCGCCGTGGCGGAGGAGAACCTGAACCTCGTCGGCCTGTCCGAGTTCGGCAGCCATCCGATCTACCAGCTCTCCGGCGGCATGCAGCAGCGCGTCGGCCTGGCCCGGGCCCTGACGACGAACCCGGAAATACTGCTGATGGACGAACCCCTGGGCGCGCTCGACGCGTTTACCAGGGAAAACATGCAGGAGCTGGTCCTGCAAGTCTGGAAACGGACCAAGAAGGCCGTCTTCTTCATCACCCATTCGGTCGAGGAGGCGCTCTTCATGGCGACCCGCCTGATCGTGATGTCGCCGCGCCCCGGAAGGATCACCCACGAATACAAGCTGGACTTCTGCCAGCGGTATTTCGAGCTGGGCGACGCCAGAAAGATCAAATCGGATCCGGACTTCATCAAGATACGCGAAGAGGTCCTGTCGATCATTTACGGCGAGGAGATCGAAGAGTAACAGCCATGGCGCTCTCGAGGATCTTCGGCAACGGACAGGAGGCGAAGGACCCCTACGGGGCTCCGGGGACCGGGAAGAGCACCCTCATCAGCGCCGTGACGATCGTCGTCATCCTGGGTGCCTGGTGGCTGGTCACCGAGCTGGAGCTGATCAGGGCGCTGTTTCTGCCCCCTCCCGGCTTGGTGTTCTCGAAGTTTCTGAAGATCTCCTGCTACGACCACTACATGGAAAGCTTCCTGGTGTACATCGGCGTCCGGACCGAGGTCGTCGCCGAGTGCCTGGGCTTCAGCGAGAACGCCTTGCACCAGCACATCCTGGCGAGCCTGTACCGGGTCTTCACCTCCTTCTTCCTGGCCCTCGTCACCGCCATCCCCATCGGCATCTCCATGGGCGTCAACCGCATTGCCAGGGGCGTCTACGATCCGCCGATCGAATTCTACCGGCCGATTCCGCCGCTCGCCTACCTGCCGCTCACGATCATCTGGTTCGGGATCGGCGACTTCGCCAAGATCATCCTGATCTATCTCGCCTGTTTCGCACCGCTGGCGATCAGCGCGCGGGCCGGCGTCAGGTCCTGTTCGATCGAACAGATCCACGCCGCCTACTCCATGGGCGCGAGCCGCTACCAGGTCATGTGGCACGTGGTCCTCAAGGCGGCGCTGCCGGAGATTCTGACCGGCATGCGCATCTCCATCGCCTTCGGCTGGACCACCCTGGTTGCGG
>CAMYMY010000036.1 GCA_947259625.1 uncultured Kiloniellales bacterium
CTACTGGGGCGACCTCGGGGTCGAGTTCGGCCGCCCGACCATCGCCGCGGTGCCCAAGAGCGGCGAGGTGACGCTGATCACTTCGTCCATCGAAGGCGAAATGTGCGAGGCCATGACCTGGTTCGAGGATATCCGGCTGTTCTACGACGGTGTCGACGGGGAGTGGACCTGCCCGCTCCGAGGCGTCCTGGAACGCCACAAGGGGCGGAGGATCGCCGTCGAGCGATCGAAGATTCCGGCGATCGTCTCGAACTATCTGACCGGCGACCTCGGTCTCGGCGGGCTGCTCGACGGCGAGCGCGTGCTGTTCGAGCTGCGCATGGTCAAGGGGCCCGAGGAGATCGCCCAGATCCGCCAGGCCGGGCAGGTGGCCGTGGCGATGACCGACGCTGCCCGAGAGGTGATCGCCGAGGGCGTGCCGGAATACGAGATCGCCCTGGCGGTCCAGGCCGGCGGCACCCGCAAGGCGGCCGAGATCATCGGCGGCGAGGACCCGGACTCCCTGATGACCCCGATGATCCATAACCTCCAGGCGCTCAACTCCGGTCCTCATACCGCCATGGCCCATCGCCATCCGACCGTGCGCCGGCTCGAGCGGGGCGACCCGGTCTATCTCTGCTTCTGCTCGATCTGCCATTTCAAGCAGTTCAAGCTCGGCTACGACCGGGAATACTTCGTCGGCGAGATGTCCGACGAGCACGCGCGGATCTACGAGATGGCCGTCGCGGCGCAGCAGGCGGCGGTCCGGGAGATGCGGCCGGGCGTGACCGCCGAGCAAGTGCACCAAGCCTCGGCCGAGGTCTACCGGCGGAACGGCTTTGGGCTATGCTACCGCACCGGCCGGGCCATCGGCTATTCGTCGCTCGAGACGCCCGAGCTCAAGGACGGCGACAAGACGGTCCTGCGCGCGGGCATGGCCTTCGCCGTCGACGGCGGCATCACCGTGCGGGGCAAGTTCGGCGCCCGGGTCGGGGACACGATCCTGGTGACCGAGGACGGCACGGAGTGCGTGACCGAGTCGCCGAGGAACCAACCCGTGCTCTGAACGCGGTCGCCCGGTCAGGCCTTGTTCACCAAATAATCGGAAAGATACCGGCGGGCGGCATTCTCCAAGTCCAGCTCGCCGCGCTGGACCGAGCGGCACAGCGCGTGCAGGCCTTCGTCGTCGCTGTCGTTCAACCGCCGGCGAAGCAGCTCAGCGGCCGAATCCGCTATCTGCAGGCGGATTTGCGCCAAGGTCCTGGCCGCGCGCACCGATCCCCCGAGCGCCTCGGCCCGGGCCTCGACGGCATCGCTCAGTTCGGCCACGCCGCGGCCCTCCGTCGCCGTTGTGGCGATCACCGGGACTCCCGCCGCGCCCGGGTCGCGCAGCGACAGCATCCCCTCGAGCTGAGCCATGGTGCGCTCGGCGTTCGGCAGGTCGGCCTTGTTCACCACGAGGACGTCGGCGATTTCCAGGATACCCGCCTTGATCGCCTGGATCTCGTCGCCCAGTCCCGGGGCGCAGACGACGACGGTGACATCGACGAGCTGCGCGACCTCGACGTCCGATTGCCCGGCCCCGACGGTCTCGACGATCACCACGTCCTTGCCCGCCGCGTCCATCAAGTCGACGACCCGCGCTGCGGCGGACGACAGCCCCCCGACATGACCGCGCGTGGCCAGCGAACGAACGAAGACCTCGGGATCGCAGGCATGTTCGGCCATACGGATGCGGTCGCCGAGGATCGCGCCGCCCGAAAGCGGGCTCGAGGGATCGACGGCCAGGATGCCGAGGCTTTTCCCGCGCCGGCGCAGCTCGCCGACGAGCGCGCTCACCAGGGTGGATTTTCCGGCGCCAGGCGGTCCGGTCACGCCGATCACGAGTGCGTGGCCGAGCCTGGACTGGATACCTGCAAGAACCTGCGCGGCCTGCGCGCCCGCGTTCTCGACCAAGGTGATGGCCTTGGCGAGGGCCGCGGGCTCACCGTCCAGCAGGCGCTCGAGAAGCTTGCCGCTGGCGGGCGCTGCGGCAGACCGGTCGGTCATGGCATCACCAGCGGCTGTCCGAACCCGAGCTCGCGGCGCAGGCAGGCACAGAGCTCGCCGTGGGTGACGCCGGCCATGGCGGCCTCGACCACCTTTTCGTAGACGTTCTGGCCGGGCGTGCCGGGTGCGGCGTTGGCCGCCCGGGCGAGGATGTCCAGCGCTGCCGTGACTGCCGCCTGGCTGCGCTCCGCCTTGAACGCTCGAAAGCGGGCGAGGTGAGCCTCCATGGCCGACTGGTCGGGGCGTTCCAGCGGTCTCGGCGCGGTGGTCGGCTCTTCGGCCTCCCGGTACTTGTTCACCCCGACGATCGTCTCCTGGCCGGAATCGACCTTTTCCTGGAAGACCCGCGCGGACTTCCCGATCATGTCCTGCGGGAGGCCGGCCTCGGCCGCGGCAAACATACCGCCGGCGGCATCGATCCTGGCGATGGTCGCCTCGATCTCCTCTTCCATGCGGTTGGTCAGGGTCTCGAGATAATACGAGCCGGCCAGCGGGTCGATCACGTCGGTCAGGTGGGCTTCCTCGCGCAGGATGTTCTGCGTCGCGATGGCGATGCGCGCGGCCTCCTCGGTCGGCACGATGGCGATGCGCGCGGCCTCCTCGGTCGGCACGCTCAGCACCTCGTCGTAGGCGTCCGTGTGAAGCGACTGCAGGCCGCCGAAGATGCCGGCTATGGCCTGGACGGCGACGCGGGCGACGTTGTTGAGCGGCTGCTGGCGCGTCAGATCGACTCCGGAGGTCTGGGCATGGAACTTGAAGCGCCAGGCCTTGGGGTTCTTGGCGCCGAAGCGCTCGCGCACGATGCGCTGCCAGAGGCGGCGGCCGGCGCGCAGCTTGGCGATCTCCTCGAAGAAGCTGATCGAAATGTCGAAGAAGAAGGTGAAGCGCGGCAGGAAGACGTCGGGGTCCATGCCCCGCGTCCTGCAGTCCTCGGCATACTGGATCGCCGTGCAAAGGGTCAGCGCCATGGCTTCCGCCGGGGTGGCGCCGCCCTGCTGCATGTGCTGGCCGACCACCGAGATCGGGTTCCAGCCGGGCAGGTGGGTCTGGCAGAACTCGACATGGTCCACCAGCACCCGGCGCGACCCCGGAAGCGCGATGCGGAAGAACATGTGGTTCGCGACGAAATGGGAGATGTAGTCCGACTGGTTCGACGTGCCGGTGATCCGGCTCCAGGGGACGTCGCGCCGCTTGGCCACCGCCAGAAGCAGGGCCAGGAGCGTGAAGGGCAGCGGGTCGTTGACCGCGGT
The DNA here is from genome assembly GCA_947259625.1 of uncultured Kiloniellales bacterium. Classification (GTDB taxonomy): domain Bacteria; phylum Pseudomonadota; class Alphaproteobacteria; order Kiloniellales; family JAKSDN01; genus CAMYKD01. The sequence goes on from CAMYMY010000036.1 coordinate 3,279, forward strand.
CGACAGCTCGCCGACCCCGATATCGCGATAGCAGAGATCCATGTCGTCGACGGTGTTGACCACGGCGCCGCAGGTGCCGAGCAGCGGCAACTCGACCTCGTCGCAGTCGTAGCCGCGGTAGACCGAGTTGCAGGGGATCAGGCTGCCCGCGGTTCCTCCGGCCGCGAGAATGGTCTTGAGCCGGTGGTTGTAGTCCTCCGGCGTGCCGAAACCGACCAGCTGGCGCTGGGTCCAGGTCCGGCCGCGGTGCATGCTGGGGTAGATGCCGCGGGTCATGGGCAACTGGCCGGGAAAGCTGAGATCCTCCATGTAGCGTTCCTCGCCCCAGTCCTCGCAGGTGTAGAGCGGCTTGATCTCGATCCCCGAGCGGTTGCGCAGGATTCCGTCCTGGCCGGCCTGGCCGTCGTAGTCCCGGCGCCATTCGGCCCGGGCGCTTTCGAAGCCGGGCAGGGGCAACTGGACCGGTTGCTCGCTCATCGTGTCCTCCTGTCAGCCGTTCGCGCAGGCGGCCCGGGCCTGGGTCGCGAGGTCGCCGACCGTGGCGACGATGTCCTCGCGTGGGCTGCCGGGATGGAACACCCGGCTGACCCCGGCCCGCAACAGCTCCGCCTCGTCGCCGTCGGGTATGATGCCGCCGGCGACGACCTTGACGTGACCGAATCCCGCCTCGCCCAAGGCCGCCATGAGGTCGGGCAGCAGCAGGTGGTCGGTCGCGAGCGAACTCACGCCGATCACGTCGACGTCCTCCTCGACGGCGAGCTTGACCACCGCCTCGATCTTCTGCCAGGGGGCCGTATAGATGACCTCCATGCCGGCGTCGCGCAGATAGGCGGCGACGATACGGCTGCCGCGGTCATGGCCGTCCAGGCCGATCTTGGTGACCAGCACCCTGGGGGGCGGCGAGATGGATTTCGTGCTGTCGCTCATCGGACCTCCTCTGGTCTCTCCAAGGCGCGCCTGAAATACCTCGTGAACCGTCGCGCTATGGCGGAGGGCGTATCGCCGGCCGGACGGTACCAGACCTGCGACCAGTTCAACGCGCCGAGCAGCAGGAGGCGGAGATTGCGCCGGTCGGACGGGTCGGGCAGCGCGAGGTCGTCGACCAGGCGCACGAAGCGTCCTTCATACTCGTCGCGCAAGGCGATCAGCCGGTCGCTTACCTTCTGGGCGTCCTGCGGCAGGACCCGAACGATCACCTGGGCGTAGTCGCTGCGGTCCAGCACGGTCTCCAGATGGGCGGTGCAGGCCGCCTCCAGCCTGGCCCAGGGGTCTGCGGCCCCGGCGGCCGCGCGGTCGACATTGGCGGCGATGCGCCGCACGCCTTCCTCGTAGACCGCGAGCAGCAAGTCGTTCTTCGAGGCGAAATGATAGTAGAGCGAGCCGGGCAGCATGCCCGCGTCGCCCGCGATGTCGCGGATCGTCGTGGCCCGGAATCCCTGATGGGCGAACCGGCGGGCCGCCGCCGCGAGCAGTTGCCGGCGGCGATTGTCCTGGCGCGGGGCGCGGAGGGTAGCTTGTTCAGTCATCCGAAGCAATGTACCAAACAACTGTTTGTTTTTCTAAATTCTCTATTGGCAAACGTCAAGCCGTCGGATTTCGCAGGGCAGAAGGATGAACTGCGGGCCGGGCCTCGGGAGGCCGTCAGGTCGCTCCCTCGCGGCCGACATAGTCGTCGAGCTGCGCGATCAGCGCCTGCTTTTCGGCTGCGCCCAGAAAGGAGGCCTCGAAGGAGTTGCGGGCGACGGCGGCGAGCTGCGCGTGCGTCAGGTCCAGGGCCGCCTGAACCGCCTGGTAATTCTCGTTGATATAGCCGCCGAAATAGGCCGGGTCGTCGGAATTGATGGTGACGAACAGGCCCTTTTCGATCATGTCCTTGAGCGGATGCTCCGTCATGTCACTGACCACCGCCAGCTTGAGGTTCGACAGCGGACAGACAGTGAGCGGCGTTTTCGCCTCCGCCAGGCGCCGGACCAGGGCCGCGTCGTCCAGGGACCGGTTGCCGTGGTCGATGCGAACCACCCGAAGCTCGTTCAGCGCCTGCCAGACATACTCCGCGGGGCCTTCCTCGCCTGCGTGGGCGACGGCCAGGAAGCCGGCGCTGCGGGCCCGCGCGAAGACCTCCTTGAATTTCGCCGGCGGGTGGCCGAGCTCCGAGGAATCGAGGCCGACGGCGACGATCCGGTCCTTGTGATCGAGCGCCTGATCCAGCGTCTGCATCGCGTCGTCCTGGTCCAGGTGGCGCAGGAAGCACATGATGATCCTGGAGGTGATGCCGAAGCGCTGCTCGCCGTCCCGCAAGGCCCGGTGGATCCCCTCGATCACACTCGAGAACGCCACGCCGCGTGCGGTGTGCGCCTGGGGGTCGAAGAAAATCTCGGCGTGCAGGACGCTCTGCTTGGCGACTCTCTCCAGATAGGCCCAGGTCAGGTCGTAGAAATCCTGCTCCTCGAGCAGCACCCGCATGCCCTGATAGTAGAGGTCGAGGAACCCCTGGAGATGTTCGAAATCATAGGCGCCGCGCAGCTCCTCCACCGAGCCGTAGGGGAGTGCGATCCCGTTTCGCTCGGCCAGCGCGAACAACTGCTCGGGCTCCAGCGTTCCCTCGATGTGCAGGTGCAGCTCGGCCTTCGGCAACCCCTCTATGAAGCGCGTCATCGCGGTCATGGCTCGACTTTCCCGTGCTCGCTGGTCCCGTTCCAGATATAAGCCTCATGGGGCCGGTCCTGTAGGGCCTTGCCGAGAGTTGCGATCGGTTTTGCGGGCTCTTGCATGAACGGTTCAGGTCGAGGCTCGGTGCGGGCAAGTTGCAGGGGAGGGCGGTCGTGGCTTCGATAACCAAGCTGTACGACGAGGACGAGATCGCCCGGCGGGTCGAGGAGCTGGCCGGCGAGATCGCCGGGGCCGTTTCCGGCGATTTCGCGATCGTCGCCCTCCTCAAGGGCGGCTTCGTGTTCGTGGCCGACCTGATCCGGGTGCTCGGCCGCCACGGTTTGGCGCCCACGGTCGAGTTCATGAGGGTGAGCAGCTATGGCGCGGCAAAGGAGAGCTCCGGGAAGGTCCGGCTGATCGGCGCGGTGCCCAAGGAGGTCGCCGGCCGGGCCGTGCTTGTCGTGGACGACATCGTCGATACCGGACGCTCGCTGGCCTACGCCAGGGACCGCCTCCTCGAAGCGGGCGCATCCAAGGTCTGGACCTGCACGCTGCTGGACAAGCCCAGCCGGCGCGAGATCGAGTTCACGGCCGACTTCGTCGGCTTCGTCATCGAGGACGTCTTCGTCGTTGGCTACGGCATCGACTTTGCCGAGCAATACCGCCACCTGCCCTACATCGGCATTATCGAATAACGGCGTCGGGATAGCGACGGAAACGGCTACCTTCCGCGCCGCGGTTTCGGATAGCATCGGCTGGGCCGGGAACGGCCCAACCTGCGGGGAGGATAGTCCGATGCTCGACCATGCGACCCTGGCCGCCGGCCTAGAAGGCAAGCGCGTGGCCTTTCGGAGCATCCCGGTGGTCGACCTGGCTCCGCTGCTGTCGGGGACGGACAAGACGGTGGTCGCCGAGGCGGTCGGGCGGGCTTGCCGCGAGGTCGGCTTCCTCTACATCGCTGGCCACGGCGTCCCCGAGTCGCTGATCGAGCGGACCTTCGCCGAGGTGCGGCGCTTCTTTGCCCTGCCCCAGGCGCGCAAGATGGTGGTGCACATGCGCAACTCGCCCTGCCACCGCGGCTATTATCCGCTGTTCGAGGAGAATACCGACCCGGATCTGACGGCCGACCTGAAGGAAGGCTTCGACATCGCCCTGGAGTTGGGCCCGGACGACCCGGACGTGGCCGCCGGAAAGCCGCTGCATGGCCCGAACCAATGGCCCGAGGGCCTGCCGGGCTTCCGCAAGGCACTCGAAGACTACTACGCCGCCATGCGCCGCCTTTCGCGCCAGCTGCTGCGCGCCTTCGCGCTCGGCCTCGAGGTTCCCGAGGACTTCTTCGAGGACAAGGTGGACAAGCCGCTGGCCCAGCTGCGCACGCTGCACTACCCGCCTCAGGCCGGCCACATCGAGGCGGAGACCCTGGGCTGCGGCGCGCACACCGACTACGGCTGCCTCACGATCCTGGCGCAGGGCGACGTCGGCGGCCTGCAGCTCTGCAACTCGGCCGGCGAGTGGATTGCCGCGCCACCCATACCGGGCACCTTCGTGGTCAACATCGGCGACCAGATGGCGCATTGGACCAACGGGCTGTTCGCCGCGACCCGGCACCGGGTGATCAACACCTCGGGCAAGGAGCGCTACTCCCTGCCGTTCTTCTTCGACCCGAACTACGATACCGTCGTCGAGTGCCTGGAGACCTGCCGGGACGCCGACCACCCGCCGAAATACCCGCCCGTCAAGGCGGGCGAGTACCTCGTCGGGCGATTCAACGCGACTTATAACTACCGAAAGGGCTGAGTATGGCGGCGCGATCCGGCAGTCGGGTGACCGTTGTCGAGCGGCCGGCGGCTGGCTAGCATGAGGCGATGACCGATTTCCGATCCATACTCGAGGCTGCCCGGGCGCGTGCCGGCGGGGCGGACGCGCTCGAGAAAGGCCTGCCGGTTCCCGAGACGGACGAGGCCCTGCGCGGCCGGGGCGACGACCGCTATCTCTCGCTGATGTCGCTCCGGGTGTTCCGGGCGGGCCTCAAGCACAGCATGGTGGACGCCAAGTGGCCGGCCTTCGAGGAGGCCTTTTTTGGTTTCGAGCCGCGGCGCGTGCGGGCCATGAGCGACGAGGCCATGGAGCGGCTGCTCGGCGACAAGCGGCTCATCCGCCACGGCCGCAAGATAATGGCCGTCAGGAACAACGCGGCCGCCATCTGTGCGCTCGCCGAGGAAACCGGCGGCTTCGGCGCCTACCTTGCCGACTGGCCCGCGAGCCGGATCGTCGCACTCTGGGACGACCTCGCGAAGCGGTTTTCCCAGATGGGCGGGAATTCAGGCCCGCGTTTCCTGCGCATGGTCGGCAAGGACACCTTCGTCCTCACCGACGACGTGGTGCGCGCGCTGAACCATTGGGGCGCCGTCGAAGGGACGCCCAAGGGCAAGGCCGCGCGGGCGCGTGTGCAGGAGGCCTTCAACCGCTGGGCCGGTGAGGCCGGCCGGCCGCTCTGCCAGATCAGTATGATCCTGGCGCGCTCGGTGGATTGAGCGAGACGGGTCGAGGTCCGGCGCCCCGCGGACGCGGCGTCAACTGCGCCCGACGATGAAGTCGCGCAGCACGTGGGTCTCGGTCTCCAGCTCCTCCAGCCGGTTCTTGACCACGTCGCCGATGCTGATGATGCCGCACAGCTTGCCGTCCGAGACGACCGGCATGTGTCGGAAGCGGTGGCTGGTCATCTCGGACATGATGTCCTCGACCTTGTCGTCCGGCGCACAGGTCTTCACCGAGCTGGTCATCAACTCGGACACCTTCATCGAGAGCAGGTCCGCGCCGTGCTCGGGAAGACCGCGTACGATATCACGCTCGGAAATAATGCCGTCGACCGCGTCGTCGCCCGCGCTCACCACGAGGGCGCCGACGCGCTCGACCTTGAGTCTGTGAACCACGGTGTCGATGGTCGCATCCGGCCGGGTTGTCGCTACCTCACCTCCCTTTTGGGCGATCATGTCGCGAACCTTCATGACAAGCTTTCTCCCCTGTGGGCCGGGCCCGATACGAAGCGATCAAATCGCCCCTCTGCCCGGCGGCCACTATTATTGTTGCGAGCTAAAGCGGCAGTATAAAGCCATTTCGCCCGGCGCCGTAAGTCCCGATTCTGGGGAGATCAAACTCCCGACAGCGCAAACGCCGGCAAGGAAGTCCCATCTGAGCCCCGAAGAGCCTCCATGGTCCCGCGCGAGGCGAAAGGGATCGACGGAGAGACGCAAGCACATTCGGTATTATTGTCGGGCGGGCCATCCTAAGAGGAGAGGGCCGTAGATCGCCACGAAAAGGCCGAAAGCGGCGATCCAACAAAGCCCAGCCAGAACGACCACGGCCATTTCAACATCCGCGACAAGCGGCGAGACCACACGGAGAAAGCCAGAGGCGGTGACGAAGACGTAGATCGCCGTGGTCCAGGATCCGGCGGTCAGCGTGCGCCCGGTATGGCCCAAGGTGGCGCGGGTCATCACGGCGAGCGTCATGGTTCCCACCGCCCCGGCCGTGAGCGCGTGAATCGCCGCGGTTTGCGGCAAGGCCGATGTCAGCAGCGATACCGCCAACAATGCGAAACCGGCGGCGATCCAGCCGTAGCCGAGATGCAGAACCCAGACCAGCGGCTCGGCGAGGGTCTTGTGGCCGCGCCAACGCGCCAGGCGCAGCCCGTTGGCCAGGGCGGCGAACAGGACGACGACGCCGGTCACGCCACCCTCCGGCAAGAAGGTCCAGCACAGAGCCGCCGCGAGCGAAGCCGCCAGGGCCAGTCGGTCCAGCCGGCCGAAGGGGCTTGGAAAGACCGCCTCTCCCCCCTTCGCGAGCCAGTTGCGCGTGAAGCTGGGAACGATGCGCCCGCCGATCAACGTGACCAGAAGCAGAATATCGGTGATTGCAAGGCGATATCCGAGGTCCGCCGTTTCTGCGAGACCCAGATACTCCAGATGGATCAACAAATTGCTGACCACCAGAACGCCGACCAAGCCGGCGACGATCAGATTGCGCCAGTTCCGCCCCGCCAGGATCTCGCGCAGAATGGTCGCCCAGAGCACCAGGAGAAAGGCGAGGTCGACGGCCGCGACCGCCTCGAAGCCGATCCACGCGGAGGCGGCAACCGCCAGCCGCCCGGCGGCCCAGAGAGCGACCAGAAAGGCCAAGCGAGAACCGCGGACCGGCAGCCGCCCGGTCCAGTTCGGGATCGCGGTCAACAGGAATCCGGCGATCGCCGCCGCGCCATATCCGAACAGCATCTCATGCGCATGCCAGTCGATCGGACCGAGAGCGCTGGGCAGGGCGAAGACGCCCGCGATCATGGCCAGCCACAAGACGACAGCCAAGGCTGCCCAGAGGCCGGCCACCAGGAAGAAGGGACGGAACCCCCGCTCCAGGATCGCGGGCCCCGCGTATCTTCGCGATCCGGAGGCGGAAGAGTTGCTCAAGGTAACCAGTTCTTTCTTGTATTTCAGGCAGTGTATCCCCGGTGCCGGTCACTGCGAAACACCGAAAAACAGTTGCTTCGGCGGACCAAAGACGCTATCCGGCGCGCGACTTCCCCCGGCGCATCTCCCGGCCGCGGGCCTGCCTTGGAGCGGTTGCGCTCGGGCGACTACGTCTGATATCGGATAGCCGAGCGATGCCCCGAAACCATAGCCCCACGACCGCACAACAGCCCTTGAACCTCGTGGTGGTCGGCCACGCCGGTTCCGGAAAGTCCGCCCTCATCGGTCGCCTGCTCCACGACACCGGATCCCCCCCGCCCGACAAACAGCAGGACGGGGCGGCCCTCGAGGTCTCGCGGGTCAGCTTCAGGACAGGGTCACGGGACTGCACGGTGATCGATGCTTCGAGTCCGCGCGAGTTCCTGCCCACCATGGTGGGCGGCGTGGACTGCGCGGATGCCGCGATTCTGATCGTCGACGCCGCCGAGGGCGTGTCCGAGCTATCGCGCCGGCAGGCCTATTTGCTGCACCTGCTCGGTATTCGCCAGGTCGCTGTCGTGATCAACAAGATGGACCTTGTTGCCTTCGGCCAGGATCGCTTCGCCGAGGTGTCCAGCGAATTGTCACAGTGCTTGTCCGAGATCGGGATCGCCCCGGCCCTCGTCGTGCCGGTTTCGGCCCGCGACGGAGACAATATCGCCCGGCGATCGAAGAACATGGCCTGGTATGGCGGGCCAAGCGTGCTGGAGGCATTGGAGCGTTTCCAGAGCGTGACCTTGTTCGTGGACCAGCCGCTCAGATTGCCGATCCAGGACGTCGGCGAATTGGAAGGGCGCCGGCTCCTGACCGGGCGCATCGAGACCGGGGTGCTACGAGTCGGTGATGCGCTCCTGCTCTCTCCCTCCAACAAGATCGCACATGCCCACTCGATCAAGGTCTCGAGTGCCGAAGATTCGGTCGCCACGGCGCGGGCCGGCGACTCCGTCGGCGTCATCCTGGACGAGAAGATCTATGTCGAAGCTGGCGAAATGGCGAGCCACGAGGAAAACCCGCCGCAATTGACGACCGTTTTCCGGGCCAGCTTGGTCTGGAACGGTGCCGAGCCGCTGGAGGCGGGCAAGACCTACACGCTGCAACTGGCCACACAAGAGGCCCGGGTCGCGGTGCAGTCGATAGAGCACGTTTTCGAAATGGATACGCTGGCCGAGCGGGTCGATGGGACGGTCGACAGCGACAGCTTCGCCGAGGTGATCCTGCGCGGCCGTCAGATCCTGGCGGTCGACGAGTTCCGGGTGATCGCCCGGACCGGTCGCTTCGCTTTGATCGATGGCGATCAGAGAGTTGCCGACGGCCTCGTCTCCATGGAAGGCTATCCGGACCAGCGCGAAGCGTTGACGATCAAATCGACCAACATCACCAGCGTAGAGCACCGGGTCACCGCGAAAAGCCGGCTCCAGCGCAACGGGCACGGCGGCGGTGTGCTTTGGTTAACCGGGCTGTCGGGCGCGGGCAAGTCGACGCTTGCAATGGCGGTCGAACAGCACCTGTTCAGAAAGGGGTTCCACGTTTACGTGCTGGACGGCGACAACGTACGGCGAGGGCTCAATGCCAACCTCGGGTTCTCGCCGATGGACCGGGCGGAGAATATTCGGCGAATAGGCGAGGTCGCGGCGCTCTTTGCCGATTCCGGCATCATCTGCGTCAGCGCGTTCATTTCGCCTTATCAGAGCGACCGCGACCGGGCGCGTGCTGCCGCCGGCGATGACTTCCACGAGATCTATATCAAGGCGGACCTCGAGACTTGCGAGCAACGCGATCCCAAGGGCCTCTATCGCAAGGCGCGCGCGGGCGAGATCCAGGACTTCACGGGCATTTCCGCCCCCTACGAGGAACCCGTGACGCCGGAACTCTGCGTCGATACGGCAAACCATACGATCGACGAATGCGTGCAGCATATCGTCGACTATGTGAACCGGGTCTTTGCTCTCAAGCCCACAGCAGGTGACAGAGACGACTGAACAGGCGCCAAGTGGTCGGGCGCCCGGCCGTGTCAAAAATGGGGCCGCAACTGAGGCTTTCAGATTAATGAATTCTTATAACTATCCCACTTTACTGGAATCTCGATCGGCATGAGGAGAAAGTCTGCGTTATTTGAAGCGTTTGCATCTTAGTTAACGCTTGCCCGGGTTATCAGTGCTGGCTAGGTTTCTGGACGAACGAAAAAGCAGTTGGGCTCGGTGTTCTCCAGGGGATCCACCGGGTACCGAAAAGAGCAAAGCTTGCTAGTGCAGGGGTTCCAGTTACCGGAAGGCGTGACAAAGGTGCGGAAAGGTGCCGTCGGCCCCGAGCCGATTCAAGTCCGATCGAAATCGCCTGCCCTTGTGCCGCCTCCGGGCCGGCATCCGCCGTTTGGCGCTGGGCAAGATGAAGGTTGTTGAGAGAGGACAGACTCGGTGGCAAATCTGAACGTGAAACAAAGAATTGCGGGATTTTCCGGGCGGCTCTTCATGGATCGCGAGCTGTTTGTGCGCACCGATGGTCGGGTGCGCTATCTGCAGGTCTCGCGCCGGGTGCAAACTACGGCCGCCCTTACTTTGGTGCTGGCCATCGCCTGGGTCGCCTACTCCAGCTTTGGCGTCGTCTTCCACAACAGGATCGTCGCCGGCAAGGAAGCCGAGGTCGAGCAGCATCAGCTCGCATACCTGGACCTTCTGACCGAAGTCAGCGAATACCACGACCAATTCACCCGCATCACGCGCAACCTGGAAGACAACCAGACCTACCTGTTGTCGTTGTTGGGGCGCGGCGAGTTGAATGCCGAAGAATTGGCCGATGTGGAATGGCAGCTGAAGCAGTCGCAGACGGAACGCGCCCGGGTCGCGATCGCCCGCGATGGGCTGCGCCAGCGCCTCTCCGCGTTCGAATCCGAGCTCAACGACATGGCCGATGGCCGCCCCGCGCTTGAATCCAAGTTGGCCAAGGTGACCACGACTTTCGCGCCGGCAGAGTCCGACACGATCGAGGTGGTCGAAGCCCGTGACCACCTCAGGCGCAGAGTGCACGAGATGGATAACGAGCTTGCCGAGGTAACGGATACGAACGGCGAGCTGGAAACGACCGTGGCCAACCTTGGCCAGCAGCTGGAGCAGTCGAAGGCGGCCCGCGAGAACCTGGTGGGCGCCAAGTCGGCCCTCCGCAGGGCCGTTGCTCGCCTGGAGCAGCATCTGAGTCAGGCGCAGACCCGCGAGGCTTTCCTCGGCACTCAGATCGCATCGCTGGAGGGTGCGCTCGGAGAAGCAGGCGGACGCGGCGACCGGCTGGAAAGCGAGCGTAGTGACTTGCAGACGCGAATCACCGGGCTTGAGCAGCGACTCGTCGATATGCGCGAAACCCAGCAGACGATGGTCAGCCGTCTGTCCGAGCGCACGGAACTCTCCATCGATACGTTCGAGCAGACCGTGGCCATGACCGGCCTAGACGTCAACAGGCTGCTGTCGGGTGCCCAAACGGCCGACTTGGCCGAGGATCAAGGTGGGCCCTTCATTCCCGGCGACTATGTAGTCGAAGAAGATCCGATCCATAGCCTGCAGGCTTCGATCGCCTCGCTCGATTTGCAGATGGACCGCTGGGAGGGGCTGCAGGAGGTCGTGCGGACCCTGCCGCTGACCGCGCCTCTGGATCAGTTCCGTATTACCAGCACCTACGGATCGCGCCGGGACCCGGTCAATAGGCGCAAGTCCTCGCATCACGGTCTCGATCTCGCAGCACCGATGCGCACGCCAATCCTGAGCACCGCCCCGGGCAAGGTCGTCTACGCCGGGTGGAAGGGGCGTTACGGCCGGGTGATCGTGATTGACCACGGTCATGGCATCCGCACCCGCTATGCGCATCTGCGCAAGATCCTGGTCAAGCTCGGGCAGGAAGTCGGCCACCGGGAGAAAATTGCCTTGCTTGGCAGTTCGGGTCGGAGCACCGGCCCGCACGTGCACTACGAGGTGCAGGTCTTCGGCAAGCCCGTCGACCCCATGAAATTTCTGAAGGCGGGCAAATACGTCTTCAAAAGCTAGACCAGCACAGGTATGTCACAGAAAGGCAGGCAGGTAGCATGTTTTCGAAACCCGAAGACCGGGACGCTGCGTTCTCGAACGGTAAAGGTAGTGGCGTGCCCTCTATTATCAGTGCCGACCTCAAAATCACCGGCGATCTGATCAGCGACGGCGACATTCAGCTGAACGGCATTCTGATCGGCGACGTCAAGAGCGACTCGCTCACCATCGGCGAGACTGCCCGTGTGGAGGGCAAGGTCTCGGCCAAGGAGCTTCGGGTATCCGGAGAGGTGGTCGGCGAGGTGACGGCGGGCAACGTCGCCCTGAGCAAGGGTGCCAGGGTCAACGGCGATATCGTCCACGAGAGTCTGGCTATCGAGCCGGGCGCCGACGTGGAAGGCCATATCCGACGCCAGGAGGCTCCCAGGCTCAAGGCCGTGGCCACGACCCCGCAGGATGTCTCGAGCGAGTCGAAAGCCAACGGTTCGGCCAAGCCGAGCACCAGCACCAAGCCGGAGCCTTCGCACGCCTGATTTCCAGCTGCCGGGACCTAGAGTCACCCGGCGATCACCGTTGCGAAGAATTCCGGATCCACGTTGCCGCCCGAAAGGGTGAGCGCCAGCGTCTTGTCGCGAGCCTCGATCTTGCCCGATAGCACGGCCGCGAGTGCAACGGCGCCGCCGGGCTCTACCACCAGCTTGAGATTGCGGAAGGCGTAGGTCATGGCGGCACGGGTTTCCTCGTCCGTGACCGCCAGCCCGCCGGCCACCAACTCGCGGTTGATCGTAAACGTCAGTTCGCCCGGGGCCGGCGCCAACAGGGCGTCGCAGACCGAAGACGGCCCGGGGTCGTTGGCCACCCGCCGGCCGACTGCCAGCGAGCGGGCGGTGTCGTCGAAGCCTTCCGGCTCCACGGTATGGATGGCCGTGCCCGGGCTCAACTCGGTCAACGCCAGGGCCGACCCGGCCGTGAGGCCACCGCCGCCGCAGCAGACCAGAAGCGCGTCCAACCGCCGCCCCAAGGCTGCCGCTTGGCGAGCGATCTCCAGACCACAGGTCCCCTGACCCGCGATGATGTCCGGGTCGTCGTAGGGCCGTACCAGGGTCGCGCCGCGCTCGGCGACGAGCCCGGCGGCGACCTCTTCGCGAGCCTCCCGGTACCGGTCGTAAAGAAGTACTTCGGCGCCATGGCTTCGGGTGTTTTCGATCTTGATGGCAGGCGCGTCCGCAGGCATCACGATGGTGGCCGGCACGCCGAGTAGCCGGGCTGCCGCGGCGACCCCTTGGGCATGATTGCCGGAGGAATAGGCAACCACGCCGGCCGGCCGCTTCGCCTCGGGCAACTGGCTGATTTTGTTGTAGGCACCGCGGAACTTGAAAGATCCCGTACGCTGCAGGATCTCCGGCTTGATCAGCACCCGGCCGCCGATCTGTTCGTTGAGCGCCGGGAACTCGAGCAGCGGCGTGACGACCGCCCAGCCGGCCAGACGGGCCGCCGCAGCCTCGACATCGGCGAAGATCGGCTTGCGATGCTGGGCGGGCTCAACCATTGGCCGTGTCCCGGGGCCGGCTCGCGGCGCAATCGTCCAGGCCGGCGAGAAAGGCATCGATTGCCGTCTCCGCTTGTGGTTCGTTGAGCATCGGTGTGTGGCCCACAGCGGGCAAGGTCACCTGGATCAGGTCGGGCTTGACTTCGGCCATGCGCGCAAAGCTCGCTTCCGAAAGGACATCCGACAGGGCGCCGCGGAACGCGAGCACGGGGAGTCGGCGGAGCGCTCCGTAGAGCTTCCAAAGGTCGAGAGTCGTGCCCCCGCTTCGGATCAATTCCTTGGCCAGGGCGACATCCCAGTCGTAGTGCAGAAGGCCGTCGTCGCCCTTTCGGTAGGTTGCCTCCGCGAACCTGCGCCATTTGGCGTCGCTGTCGAGGCCGAGCCGGGGGAGCAAGGACATCAAGTGGGTCACCGCGGCATCCCAATCCGGCTGGGGTCGGTCTACCCCGACGTATTCCAGGATACGCGACAGGCCGCTCGATGTGAGATCGGGCCCGATGTCGTTCAAGATCACTCCGGCCAGAGCGGTCGGGGTCGCCACGGCAAGTCCCATCGAAAGAAGGCCGCCCATCGAGGTGCCGCAGACCGCCACCTTGTGCAGATTGCAGGCCGCGAGCAGGTGGATCAGGTCGCGCAGATAGACCTCTGGCCGGTAGTTCCGCCAATCCGAATCATAGGCGGAGCGGCCACGGCCCCGGTAATCGGGGCAGATCACGCGCCGCTTCTCGGACAAGCGCCTGGCGAGGTGATCGAAATCCTTCGAGTTACGCGCCAGGCCGCCGAGGCACAGCACGGGCGTTCCAGGCGCCAGGGGATCGCCATAGTCGCGGAAGAACAGCTCAAGCCCGTCCTGTGCGCCCAGCCAACGCTCGCGGTACGCCGGAATCCCCGAACCCATGGTCGCTGGGGCCCTAGAGTCCGAGCAGCCCGGGCAGATCGGCAAGCGTGGTGATCTCGCCCGGGATTTCGCCCGGCAGCCGGTCCGGCTGCTTGCCGAAGCGGTTCAGCCAGGCAACCTTGAAGCCGAAATGGGCGGCGCCCGAGGCGTCCCAGGGGTTGGTCGAGACGAAGCAGATCCGATCGGCCGCCACTTCGAGCGCGTCGACCGCCAACTGGTAGACCCGGCGGTCCGGTTTGTAGATGCCAACCGACTCGACGGAGAGCACCTTGTCGAGCAGTTCCGTCAACCCCGCCGAACCGACCGCCGCCTCCAGCATGCGCGGCGCGCCGTTGGATAGAATCGCCGTCGCCTTGCCGCCGGAGCGTAAAGCGCCCAGGCAGGCCGACACGTCGGGATAGGCGTCCAGTGTCAGATAGAGGCTCATCAAGGACTCCTTGAGGGCGGGGTCGTCGATGCCATGCGCGGCCAGGGCGTGGTCCAGCCCGTCGTTCGTGACCTGCCAGAAGTCCACATGGGTGTCCATCAGGCTACGCAGCCAGGTGTACTCGAGCTGCTTTTGGCGCCAGAGGTCGGAGACGCCCTGGGCCTTTTCGCCCAGTGTTGCACCGCCGCGCGCGACAGCGGAGTGCACGTCGAACAGCGTACCGTAGGCGTCGAACACGCAGGCGCCGATATCGGAAAAGGCCGGGTGGTTCATAGCTCGCTCGCTTCGCCGAAAGGATCCGCGCCGGTCTGTCGACGCTGGGCCCCTAGGCAAGCGCGTCCTGGCGCGAAAGGCAACCGCCTTGATTCAATTCGGTTGGGGAAAGCCGGCGGTCGCCCAGTCGAGCGGCAGATCGACTTGGCTGCTGGTCATGCGCAGGTCGTAGATAGGCACGGCCTCAAGAATGCGCTGCACGTAGTTCCTGGTTTCGCCGAAGGGGATTCGCTCGGCCCAGTCGATCGGATCGACCCCGGGTTTCCGCGGGTCGCCGAAACGCTTGATCCAGCGATCTACGCGCCGGGGACCCGCGTTGTATGCGGCTAGGGCCAAGAGCCGCGAGCCTTGAAAGCGGTCCAGCATCTGGGTCAGATAGGCGACTCCGAGCCGCATGTTGTAGGCCGGGTCCTGGGTCAGCTTGCTGCGGCGATAGGGGATCTTTAGCTTCCGTGCCACCCGCTTCGCCGTGGCGGGCATGAGCTGCATCAGGCCGCGTGCGCCAGCCCCGCTGACGACTTCGTTGTAGAACTGGCTCTCCTGGCGAATGACCGCAAACAGCAAGGTCAGGTCCATCGCGTCGTCGTGCGGCAAGTTCGGTAGGGGATAGAGGTGGTCCGGCAGGATCAGGCCCGACCTGCGCGCCTCCTTGGCGGTCCGCAGCGCCCGGTCCGGGCGCCCCTGCTCCAAGGCCAGCTCGGCGGTCAGCCAGAAATCGCTGGTCGTCGTGGCCATTTTCCGCAGGCGATCGAGAAACCTCCGTTGGACGTTTTTCCGGCCGATCTGTCCCAGCAGCCGCACCACCTGAACGAGCTCCTGCCGAGCGAAGTCCTGGCGATCTTCCGGTTGTGGCTCGATTGGGCGGGGTAAGGTCGTC
>CAMYMY010000037.1:0-4006 GCA_947259625.1 uncultured Kiloniellales bacterium
GACCCGTCAGCGGGTCAGGCACTGCGCATCCGTTCTCGCTCGGGTTTCCCTGCCTCCCCGGCAAAGCGATTTTCCAGCATCTCGGCGATCGCGAGGTCGAGCTCGTCGTCGATGTCGATCGAGCGCTCGCGGGGCATGACATAGCCGAGCGTGTCCGGCCCGATGAAGCTGTCCAGCACCATGATCCAGTCCGTGCGCGCGACATAGACCGCGCCGTTGACGGCATAGGCCTGCGGCAGGTCCTGCCGGCGCGAGGCCTGCCGGTATTCGGGCAGGATCGGCCGGAGCCTGAGCCGCTCGTCGAGCCCATGCATCCAGAACGGCGGCTTGTCCGCGGCACAGACCGAAACGCAGGCCGGCGCCCCGCGGCGCACGCAGAGCTCGACGGCGCCGTCGACGTCTTCGGGCGCGCGCAGCGGCGAGGTCGGTTGCAGCAGGACGAGCAGGTCGTAACGCTCGGGCAAGGCCTGCAACGCGTGCCGCACCACGTCGATCGACCGCGCCTCGTCACCCGCCAGCGCCGCCGGGCGCACGAAGGGCACGTCGCAACCGGCCAGGAGGGCCGCCTGGATGATCTCGGGATCGTCGGACGACAGCACCACGCGGTCGACCGTTTCGGCGCGCTGGCCCGCCTGCACCGCCCGGGCGACCAGGGACCGGCCGCCGACCTCCCTTAGGTTCTTGCGCGGCAGTCCGGCCGAGCCGCCGCGCGCCGTGACCAGGGCCAGGACGGAAAGCCCGTCGATCATGCGCCGAGCGCCTCTCGGAGCGCCGCGATGACACGGTCTTGGTCGGCCGGTGTAAGGCCGCAGGAACAGGGTAGCGAGAGGATCTCGCGGTACAGCCGCTCGGCGACCGCGCCGCCCAGGCAGGGCGCGCCGCTGTGGGCCGGGCTGAGGTGCAGCGGTTGCCAGAAGGGCCGGCTCTCGATCCCCACCTGGGCGAGCCGGGCGCGCAGCTCCCGGCCGCCGAGCCCCGCGGTCTCTTCGTCCAGCCTGATGCTGTACAGCCAGAAAGCGCTCTCGGCCCAGTCGGCTTCGGGCATGGCCTGCACGCCGGAGAGCCCGGCCAAGGCCTCGCGATAGCGCGCCGCGATGCGGCGCTTGGCGGCGAGCAGGGCGTCCAGGCGTTCGAGCTGGGCGCAGCCCATGGCGGCCTGGATATTGGTCAGGCGGTAGTTGTAGCCGACCGTGCCGTGGACCCCTTCGAGCGCATCGTCCCGGGCCGTGGTGGTCAGGTAGCGCGCCTGCTCGGCCAGGGCGGGGTCGTCGGTCACCAGCATGCCGCCCCCGCCCGTGGTCATCAGCTTGTTGCCGTTGAAGCTGAAACAGGCGATCTGTCCGAGCCGCCCCACCGGCTGCCCGCGATAGCGCGCGCCGAGGCTCTCGGCGGCGTCCTCGACGACCGGCAGGCCGTAGCGTTCGGCCACGGCCAGGATCGGCGCCAGGTCGACCGGGTGGCCCAGAACATGGACCGGCAGAAGCGCGCCGATGCGCCGGCCGGTCGCGCGGTTGCACAGTCCGCTCCCGGTCCAAAAGCACTGGCGCTCGAGAAAATGCACGACCCGGGCCGGGTCCATCTGCCAGGTGTCCGGCTCGGCGTCCACGAAGACCGGCCAAGCCCCGGCATAGCGTACGGCATTGGCCGGCGCGATGAAGGTGAAGCTGGGCATCACCACCTCGTCCTCCGGGCGCAGGCCCGCCGTCCGCAGGGCCACATGCAGCGCCGCAGTGCCGTTCATCGTCGCCACGGCGTGCGCCGCGCCCAGCCGGGCGGCGAACTCGGCCTCGAAGCGCTCGACGAAGGCGCCGACCGAGGAGACCCAGCCACTGTCCAGGCAGTCCTTTATGTAGCGCCACTCGTTGCCCGCGATCTCGGGAACGCTCAGCGGTATCGTCGCCCGGGCCGGAGCGTCCCCAGGGGCGTCCCCAGGGGCGTCCCGCGCCTCGGCCTGCGCCGCTAGTCCCGCCGCGCCGGCGCCCGGGGTCATTGCGCCGCCACCCCGGCCGGCCGGAACACCCGATCCCGGTACCAGTCGTAGGTCTTGCGCAGCCCCTCGGCCAGCGGCACGCGGGCTTCAAAACCGGTGATCACGCCGGTACGGGTCATGTCGGGGCAGCGCCGCGTGGGCGATCCCGGCGTGTCCGGCCCGGCTTCTATGGCGACCCTGCGCCCCACGGCCGCCGCGACCAGCTCGGCCAGTTGGCCGATCGCCACCTCCTCGGCCTGGTTGCCGACGTTGTAGACGCCGCCCAGCGCATCCTGGACCGACGCCAGCCGAACCATCAGCTCGACCGCGTCGCTCACATAGCAGAAGGCGCGCCGGTGCCGCATCGAATAGACCGTCATGGCGCCGCCGTCGGGAGTCCGCTCCGCCCGCTGGAGTAGCTCGGGGACGACGTGCGCCATGCCCATGCGCGGCCCATAGACGTTATATGGCCGGACGATGGTGACCGGCAGTCCGGCGTGGTGGCAGAGCGCCTCGCCGTAGAGCTTGGACAGGAGATAGGAGGAGCGCGACTGCGCCAGGTCGGGCAGCGCCACGGCCGCGTCCTCGGGCGTCGGCACCGGCAGGTCCAGATGGAGCAGGGAGCCGGCATGGACTTCGCTGGTCGAGGCGAAGACGAGGCGCCGAAGGCCTCTCTGGCGCGCCGCGAAGTCCAGCATGGCGAGCACCAGCTCGACATTGCGGCGGAGCACCGCCAGCGGCCGCTTCACCACGTTGGCGACTCCGACGATGGCCGCGAGATGGAACACGAGGTCGTAGTCCTCCGCCAGATCGTCCAGGCTGCCGGGCGCGCGCAGGTCGCGCTCCAGGCACCGCACGGCCGGATGCTCCGCCAGGGCGGCCAGATCCGGGTCCAGCCGGCCGCGCGAGAAGTCGTCGATCAGATCGATCCGCGCGTCCTCGTCCAGCAGCCGCCGGGCCAGGTGCGCGCCGATGAAGCCGGCCCCGCCGGTGATCAGGATATGCACGGTCAGTCCCCTCCCCGGCCGATACTGGCCATTGGACAGCCGAGCGCGCGCAGGTCCTCGACCTGTTCGGGCGTCAGCACGTTGTTGGCGTCGAGGACGGCCGGGCGCGCGCCGTTCAGCCAGTCGCGCAGCTCGAGCCGCCGGTAGTCCTCGTGGGCCACGGCAAACACCACGGCGTCGAGGCCGCCTGGATCGGGCAGCGCCTGCGGGACCTCCAGACCGAGCTCGGGCCAGTCCCGGACCATGGGATCGTGCAGCAGGACGCGCGCACCCCGCCGCCCGGCCTCGGTCACGAAGACCGCGGCCGGCGTCGCGCGCGTGTCGGCCACGTCGGGGCGGTAGCTGACGCCCAGCAGCAGCACGCGCCTGCCCTCGAGCGAGCCACCCAGCAGGCCCTGCAGGGCGTCGACGCTCACCCGCGGCATGGCCCGGTTGACTTCGACAGCCATGCGGCAGAACGGAAAATCGAGGTCGTCCCGGTCGAATATCTGGCGCGCGGCGGCAAGAGCGAGGAGCGGATCCTTCGGCAGACAATAGCCGCCGACGCCGAAACCCGGCTGCCGGATGTTGCTGTGCGTCGGGCGCTGGCGGACCGCCTCGACGATCTCGAAGAGATCGACGCCGACCGCTTCGGCGAAGCGGCCCCATTCCTCGATCAAGGCGATGTTGACGGCGCGGTAGCTGTTCTCGAGCACCTTGGCCGTTTCCGAAGCGGTGGTCGAGGACAGGCACCGGAGCGGATAGGCCGCGACGTTGACGATGCGGCTCAGGAAGTCCCGGCAGGCTTCGGCCGCCGCCGGGCTGTGGCCGGCGTAGACGCGCCAGTAGTTGACGATCGAGTCCAGGTACCGGGTGCCCGGCATGACCCGCTCGTAGGAGTGGGCGAGCAGAAAATCCTCGGCGCCAAGGCCCCGGGCGCCGAACGCCGCGGCCAGTTCGGGCGCCGCCACCCTTTCGCAGGTCCCCGGCGGCACGGTGGTCTCCACGATCACCAGAGCGCCCGGCATCATATGCTCGCCGACCGTACCGA
>CAMYMY010000037.1:4027-34221 GCA_947259625.1 uncultured Kiloniellales bacterium
CCGGCGGCCGCCGGATCGAGGTCGAGATTGACATCCACCAGGATAACCTTGCCCAGCCCATAGGCGGCCGGATTGCTCGTCGCCACGAGGTTGCCTGTCTCGTGGGCGGCCGCGACGGCCCCGCCCAGGGCGCGGTCGCCGGTCGCGAAGGGAAAGCGCCCGGCGTTCAGGCTGTCGATTGCCGCGCGTCCCCGGCTGGTCTCCAGATCGACCCCGAGCACGTTGAAGAAGGGCCGGCCCGCGCCGTCGCGCGCCCGGGCGACGGCGGCGGCCATCGCGGCACCGACGAAGCCCAGGCCCTGGATGCAGACGACCGGCCGCTCGACCGCCGGCCGGTCCCATCCGGGCGGCGCGAAATCCGCGAAGTCCTCGGGCCGCCGCGGGCGGCTAGGCGGCGAGGACCGGAGCAAGGGCGCGCGCGCTTTCAAGGTCTCACCTTGCCGGCGCCGAGGTCCTGCTGGACCCGCTCGTAGTCGTCGATCCGGCCGATGTCCAACCAGTATTCGTGGATCGGAAAACTGACCACGTTGCGGCCTTGGGCGACCATCCGGTCGATCAGATCGGTCATGTCGTAGCGCCGGTTCTCCGGGATCTCGCGGCACAGGCCGGGCTCCACCAGATAGATCCCGGCGTTGACGAAGAATCCGACCTCGGGCTTTTCGCGCAGCTCCCGGACCTTGGGGCCGTCACACTCGACGACGCCGTAGGGCACCTCCATGGCATAGCGCCGCACGCCCATGGTGAGCTCGGCCCCGTGCTCCAGATGGTAATCGAGCATGGCCCGGTAGTTCACCGTGGTCAGGACGTCCCCGTTTATGACGAGCAGCGGCTGGTCGCCGTCCGTCTCGAGCCGCCTGAGCGCACCGGCCGTACCCAGCGGCTCGCTTTCGTGGCTGTAGCGCACCACCGCGCCGAAGGAGCTGCCGTCGCCGAAGTGCTGCTTGATCTTGTCGGCCTGGTAGTGGGTCGTGATGCTGATGCTGCGGATCCCCGCCTGGCCGAGCTGCTCGACCGTGCGCTGAAGCAGGGGCCGGTCTCCCACCGGCAGCATCGGCTTGGGCGTGCTTTCGGTCAGAGGCCGCAACCGCGTGCCCAGGCCGCCGGCCATGATGACCGCCCGCAAGGGCAGGTCCGGCCGGCGCACGAAGCGACTGAGCAAGGCCAGTCCGGTCAGGCGGTCGCCGTCGTCGAGCAGCGGCACGTGCCGGATCGCGTGTTCGCCCATCAGCCGCAGCAAGTGGACGGCACCTGTGCCGAAGGGCGCCGTGATCGGCGCGGAATGGGCACCGCCCGGTTTCCGGCCCAGAAGTGTTTCGAGTGTCTCCTTCATATCGGTGCCCGCCATCAGGGCCCGGCGGACGTCACCGTCGGTGACCGTCGCCAGCAGCCGATCCTCGTCGTCCACCACCAGCGCCAGACCCTCGGCGCCCCGGTCGATCCGGGCAATCACCTGCTTGACCGTCATGTTCGGGGTGACGCAATAGGGAGCGATGTCGGTGACGTAGACCTCGCCGGGACCGTCGGCAGTCCAGCGGTCCGGGGCCGGCCCCACGGTCTTCAATGGGGCGGCACCCGAACGGTCTGGCCGGATCTCGGACATGCCCGGCACGTCACGCGGCCGTCAGCCGCCGGTCGACCTCGTCGAACAAGGCAAGGAGCTTGTCCTTCAGAGCACCAGCGAGGGCGCGGAATTCTCCGATCGCGATCCGGCGATAGCGTTGCCGGTGCCCAGGATCCGCGATCCGGCGGTCGTACCAGTTGGTGCAGCCGATGCAGATCGAGAGGGTGCCGCTCAGATAGGCCGTGACGACGAGCCTGGCCGGGTTGTCCGGACGCACGGCCTCGAAAATCTTGTGGATCCAGTCGATGCCCGGCTCGGACTCCTCGGCCGCGCGGTCCAGGATCCGCTCGATGGAGCGGAAGACCTCCTCGGCCTCCGCGCGGCTGTCCTGCTCGGCCCAGGTCCGGCGAAGGTGGTCCAGGGGATAGCGGCGCAGCCCCTTGGCGATCGCGGCCTGGAGCGCCATGCGGTCCAGCGGCGCGGCGCCGAGCTCGACGGCCCGGGCCACCTTGGGGACCGCGCCGGCGATCCGCGCGCCGTCGCTGCAGTTGTAGGCCCGCACGCCGCGATGGGCCTGCAGGGCGCCCTCCAGCACCTTGCGCGACCAGTTGAAAATCGTTTCGCCGGTCACCTCGCCGCCGAAGTTGCCGGCGAAGCGCCGGTTCGGCTTCGCCACCTCGGCTCGCAGCCCGGCGCCGTACACCGATCCCTCGGCGTGAAAGCGCCCCTCGACCTTGGAGCCCATGTCGAGGCCGAAGAGGTACAACTCGCGAAAGCCGAGCCGGATGCCGGCGATCAGCGCCGAATTGGCGACGGTCGGCCCGGCTGGCTGCAGCACCTCGAGTCCGCTGCGGAACAACGCGGTCGAGCTGACCCTTTCGCGGAAGAACAGGACCGCGCGGTCGAACATCTCGACCATGCCGGGCTGGACCGTGAGGGAGGCCAGCAGCGTGATGCCGCCCAGGTCATGGTCCTTGGCCGTCGCGGCCATGATTTCCACGTTGCCCTCGCCGTTTTCGAGCTCGACATGGAAGTCGGGGCGGAGTCCCCGATGCAGCAGGACGCGCAGTCCCGAACCGATCGAGATCAGGACCGCCCGGTCGGCGTGGTCCGCGATGAAGTCCAGGTCGCCCTCGACCGAGGGGCCGGAGCCGACGATGAACAACGGCTCGTCCCGCCGCCGATGATAATCGCAAAGAATTTCCACGGAACCGCGGCTCAGGTTCGCCACCGCGTTGCGTGTCATGATCAGCTCGTCCTCGAAGAACCCGAGACCGCTCAGCGTCAGGAACAACTCGTGCTGCACACGCTCCTTGGCCTGTTCCAGGACTGCCGAGGGGTAGTGGGTATAGAGGTAGATGCCGTCGAGCAGCGCCGGGTTGTTGGCGCGCAGAGTCTGGCGTCCGCGCGAGGCGATGGTCGAGGAGTCCTGCTCGACGATGACGACGACCTGCCGCCCTTCCTCGGCCGCGCTTTCATAAACTGCGTGCCAATCGGTGAGGTAGAGCGAGTGATACAGGAACTCCAGGTTCGGCTCGATCAACACCGCGACCCGGGCGCCGGTCCGCTCGATCAGAGGGCCGACATGCAGACCGAGACCAATGCCGAAGACCACGAGGACGTGGCTCTCGGGCGGGCAGTTGGCGCTGTCGTAGGAGATAGCCTGCTCGGCGAGACGATCGGTGACCGCGGTGCAGAAATCGCCGCAGGCCCCCTCCAAACGCTCGGGTTCGGGTTCATTGATCGCATGGCGCAGCGGCTTGGCGAAATACCCCTCCAGCTGCGCGCTCGTGGCGGCCAGCGCGTCGCCGTCGTAAAAGCCCTGGCCGCGAAAAGCCATGTCGATCCGCCCGTCCGGGCCGACCGTCAGCTCCGAGTTGGGCGCGGTCACCGCCGCCAGACGGCCATGGAGGTTCGGGGCCCAGCGCTTGAATGCAGCCAGATTGGCTTGGAAGAGGTCCGGGACCGGGTTCGCTTCGGCGGCGTCCGCCATCACCATCGTCATGCAGCCTTGTGAAAATTCGCCGATCCCCCGCCGCCGCGCCGGCCCGGATGCGGCCAAAGGTCGCCGCACAGGCGGGGCCCCGGAGAAGGCCGTCGATATGATCTAATTCGACTAGTTTATTAGCGGTATTGTGATTAACTACTCCTTAATATGCATGCACATATTTTCTAAGTAGTCTTTTAACTTGAACGGGCGATTGCGTCATGCCACTCAAGCTCAGCGTCGGTAAGGGCGAGAAGCTCATCGTCAACGGCGCCGTCATCAGGAACGACGGCGACGGCACCAGTCTTCTTTTCGAGAATCAGGCGCACATCCTTCGCCAGAAAGACATTCTGACCCAGGACTCCGCGACCACCCCGGCGGCCCGGGTCTACCTAGCCATGCAGTGCGCCTACCTGTTTCCGAAGAACGTGGCCGAGCATCTCGAAGACTTCCGGGGCCTGCTGGGAGACTACCTGGCAGCCGCGCCGAGCGCCCAGCCGATTGCCGACGAGATTCGCGAGATGGTCGAAGAGGGTCAGCTTTACGGCGCGCTGAAGGCCTGCGGTCATCTGCTCCAGCACGAACGCGAGGTGCTCTCTCATGTCCAATGAGGGCGCGGTCAGGACCTACGATCGCGTCGGGAACAACGGCGGCGCGCCGCGGCAGACCGAAGGCCGCGCCCTGCTCGAGGCGGCACGGCGCTTGGCGGAGGCCCAGAAGTGCCCCGACGACAGAAAGGGTCTGCGCGAGGCCGCACGGCTCAACTGGCGCCTCTGGACGATCTTTCAGGCGGAACTGAGCGCGCCGGAGTGTCCGCTGTCGGTCGAAATCCGCACGAACATGCTCAATTTGTGCAATTTCGTCGACAAACGCACGGTCGCCATCCTGTCGCAGCCGAAGCCGCAGATGGTCGATGTCCTGATCAATGTGAACCGGCAGATCGCCGCCGGTCTGCTGGCCCGCCCCGACCAACAGCAGGACGATGACGATGGGCAGGGACAAACGGATTCGCAAGCGCGGCAGACGTCAGACGGCTTCTCGATCTGACTTATCGCCGTCCGGAACTGTGGCGCGGAGGTCCGCCTCCGCCTGTCCCTGCGGTGCCGGCACATCCCTTGCGAACATCGGTCCCGGGACCACGCCATCCCTGCCCGCCTGCAGCCCTGGCCGGGGTCTCGTCGGCCGGCACCTCGGAAGGGCAGGACCGGCGAAACGCGTGGGGTTGACCTGGCCGTGCACCTGAACGTCCTCAAAGATATCGGTATCGCGCTGGACGGCGGGCCAAGCCCCCTGCTCGATCACGTCAGGTGCGACTATGGCTCGTGCGAGGTCGACGCCCTGCCGGCGACAAAACTCAATATCGCGGTCCAGTTCGTCGACGAGACCACGAGCCCCCGGGACTGCGTAGAGGTCCGCGGCCCGGTGTCCTACGACGATCGCGGCGTGCTTCTGCGGGACTCCCAGTACCGCGTGTTCCGGATCGACTTCGGTTCGGCGCGCGCCCGTACCTGGCGGGCGACCTGTGACGTCGATTTCGATCCGCACCTTTTCGATACCATCCTGGAACACATGATTCACTTCCAGCTGCTGAAACGCGGCAAGACCTTCTGTCACGCCGCGGCCTTTCGCAACGGCGGGACGGTGGCGCTCTGCGCAGGCTCGCGCGGGATCGGAAAGAACAACCTGCTGCTTCATGCCCTCCAGGGCGGGGCCACCTTTATCGCCGACGATTGGGCCGTCGTGCACGGTGGAGGCACCGTCCAGGGCCTGCCCAAACGCCTCGATCTGCTGTACCAGGATATCGAGGCGTTTCCAGATTTGCTCGCGGCCCTGCCCGAGGAGGCGGTCGCGTTTGCGGATTTCGTCGGCCGCGCCGCCGGCGGCGACTTCGAGCTCAACCAGAAGGTGGCGCAGGTTCTCGAGAGCCGGGCCAGCATGCGAATTCCGGCCACCCGACTCTTCGGCCAGGCGGTGGACTCCGACCCCGGCCCGATCGATCAGGTCTATCTCCTGCAACGCCGTCGGGACGACGACGGACCGGTCAAGTTCGAGGCCATCGATCACGACGCGCTGGTCACCTGCCTGGCCGCGATCCTGGAGTTCGAGCAAAGCGACTTCCTGCTCGCCTACTCGGTTTTCCGGGCGCGTACGGGGCGCCGCGTCGAACTGTTCGATCTGGCGCGTTCCGGTGGCGAGGCGGTGCTGACCAGCGCCCTCGCCGACATTCCCTCCACCCACCGGGTCACGATACCCGCGTCCTGCCCTCCGCACGAGGTCTACGCGGCCGTCGCCAACCATCTGGGCAAGCCCGGCCGCGCAGAGCGGGACCCGGAGACCGGCTCTTCATCGGCGGCCGCCTGACACCGAAGGTCGTTTCGCGGCAATCGGCACAATTTGCCCCAAGCGGAATGTTCTACCCGATCGGCCCCGGCAAATTTGCCCAGGCCCCACCCCCGGATCGCCTCCTTCCGGAAAATCATTATTATTTTCAGATAGTTAGAGTGAACAATCGGCATGGCGCGCAAATTGCTCGTCGGTGTCGTGAACAACGGCGCAACAACAAGGTCAGCGACGACAGGCATGGATACTCCCCCGCTCGATCTGGCAGGACTCCGGCCGATACAGCTTCGCATCGCCCTGGGCGGCGAGGCCGGCGGGCTGTTCGACACGCTGCTGCGCGATGCGCGAGACCGGCCGGACCCGATCGACCTCGAGCCGGGTACTCGGGACGATCCCGCCGACACCGGGCACCCCGATCCCACGGTCGACGAGCCACGCGGCCTGGATCCCCAGGATTACGAACATGGGAGCCAAGCCATGGCCGAACGGCCGGGCTATAGGGACGAAATGAACGCAGAGGCGCCCCGTGTGCGCCCGGACCAGGCCGCCGAGAGCACTCGCGACCGAAGTGCGGCGGAGATGAAGACCGCGCGCGCTGCCGCCGCCCCCGAGGGCCAGGGCTCGACGGCGGAGGAAACCGGCGGACAGACCCGGGCCGACCCGCGGGCCGGGCAGCGCGCGGTGCAGCTGGCGACTACCGTCCCGGGGCGGGGGGCCGGCCCGACGCAGCGGATCGACCCGGCGCAGGGAACCGGCCCGACGCAGAGAACCGGCCCGACGCAGAGAACCGGCCCGGCGCAGGGGACCGGCCCGGCGCAGGGGACCGGCTCGGCGCAGGGGACCGGCTCGGCTCAGGGGACCGGCTCGGCTCAGGAGATCGGCTCGGCGCAGGGGATCGGCTCGGGCCTGCGCTCGGCCGTGAGCCCGCCGCCCGTATTCCTGCCGCCCCAGGGCGCCCTTAGCGGGCAGACGGCGCTTGCCGCCCAGAACACCGTCGACGGGACTGCCGGGCCGGCGGCCGGCCATAACAAGGCGAGTCCGAAGGGGAACGCCGGCGGCGTCGCCAAGAAAGCCGCCGCAGGTACCCGGAGCGGGTCGACCCGCGCCGCGACCGCCGTCGTCGGCACGCCCGCCAAGTCCTTCGGCTTTCCGGCCACCGCCGGCGTAAACTCCGCTGGCCCAAGCCCCGCCGCCGCCGGCGGCCAGCCGCCCGGCAGCCCGATCCTCGCGGCCCTCGCCTTGACCCACGCCGCGCCGACTACCCCCGCCCTCGGCCTCGCGACCGCGCGGCCGACGGCGGGGTCCCAAGGTGTCGCCCAGCAGGTCGCTATCCGGATCTACAAGGCCGCCGAAGCCGGACAGGAGCGGATCAACATCAGGCTGCATCCGGCCGAGCTCGGCCGCATCGAGGTCAGAATGGAATGGGCGGAGGACGGTGTGCTGCGCGCCATGATCTCGGCCGAGAAGAGCGAAACCCTCGACCTGTTGCAGCGCGATTCACGGGCTCTCGACCGGGCCCTGCAGGAGGCCGGCATCAGGACCAATTCCGGCAGCCTCAGTTTCGATCTCCGCGGCCATGCCGAGGGCGGCGAAAGGTTCGCGGAGCCCGGCAGCGACCACCTCGGCCGGTCCGGCCCGGACGGCGCGGACCCGGAATCCGTCGACGACGCCGGAGAGACGGCCCCGCGCCGCGCCGCGCACGACGGCGTCCTGGACCTGAGCATCTAGATCGAAGGAGACGCCCAGATGGACATAAACAACGTCGGATTTGCCAACTCGTCCGGAGCCGCGGTCGGCGGTGGGGTCGACCTGGCCAGTACCTTCAACAACTTCCTGCTGCTGCTGACGACGCAGCTGCAGAACCAGGACCCCCTTTCGCCGCTGGATACGAACCAGTTCACCGAACAGCTCGTTCAGTTCACCAACGTCGAGCAGGCGATTAAGACCAACAGCAAGCTGGACCAGTTGATCGCCCTGCAGGGCGCCAACCAACTGACCGCGGCCCTCGACTACATCGGCAAGACCGTCGAGGTCGACAGTGTCGTGCTCGACCTGAACGAAGGGGCCGCCACGATGACCTACAACCTGGCGTCCGATGCCGAGGAAACGACGATCGAGATCATCGACGAGACCGGCGAGACGGTCCGCACCTTGACGGTCGACGGCACGGCCGGCCCTCACGAAGTGACCTGGGACGGCAAGGACAGCGCCGGCGACGATCTGCCGGACGGTCTCTACGGCTTCGTCGTGAAGGCGGTGGACGGCGAGGGCCGCAAGATTCCCTTGCGCCAGGGCACCATCGGACGGGTGACTGCGATCGAGGTCATCGACGGCGATGTGACGGTTTCCATCGGCCGGCTGCAGGTCTCGGTCGGCCGCATCAGGGCCATCCGCGACGACGACGCCGAGGCGGCGGCCTAGGGACGCAGCGCCGCTTCGCCGAAGAAACAGCCGGAACACGAAGATCCGGCATCGACAATGACAGACCGGACCACGGGCCAGAACGCCCCGGGTCCAGGCCAAGGGACAGGAGAAAGCAGCATGAGCATCACGGGCGCGTTGTTTTCAGGGGTGTCGGGTCTGGCCGCGCAGGGCCAGGCCCTGGGCGTGATCTCAGACAACATCTCGAACGTCAGCACCATCGGATACAAGGGCGTCAGCGCGAGCTTCGCGACGCTGGTGACCGTATCCGCCTCGGAAAACGCCTACACACCGGGCGGCGTGCGCGCCCGCCCGCTGCAGCACGTCGACCAGCAGGGCCTGTTGCAGTCGACGACCTCGCTCACCGACATCGCGATGGCCGGCGCCGGCCTTTTCGTGGTCAACGAGGCGGCCGTGCCCGGATCGGGGGGCGACTACCTCTTCACGCGCGCCGGCTCCTTCCGGCCCGATTCCGACGGCAATCTGGTGAACACCGCCGGCTACTATCTCCAGGGCTGGCCGCTCGACAGCACCGGGGCGCTGCCCGCCAACACGACCGTGTTATCCAGCCTGGAGACGGTCAACATCGCCAACCTGGCCAGCACCGCCGTCCCGACCACCATGGCCGAGCTCGGGATGAACCTGCCCTCGACCGCCGCCAACGGCGATACCCACAGCGTCACCGTGCAGGTCTTCGACTCCCTCGGCAACGCCCACGACCTGCAGGTCGACTTCGTCTACAACGACACCACTGTGCCGCCGCAGTGGGACATCGCCGTACAGGACCCGACCTTGAGCTCGACCGGCGCGGTGAGCGGCACCGTCGCCCCGGCGGTCCGCTCCATCACCTTCAACGGCGACGGCACGCCGGCCACGATCACCTTTCCACCGGTCGACATAACCTGGACGGCAACCACCGCCAATCCCAGCTCGATCGCCTTCGACCTCGGGACCCTGGGCCTGGCCGACGGTGTCACCCAGTTCGCCGGCGAATTCGCGATCACCTTCATCGATCAGGACGGCGCGCAGTTCGGCGCCTTCACCCACGTGACCATCGGCGACGACGGGATCGTCACGGCCCATTTCGACAACGGCCAGCTGTTCGACATCTACCAGCTGCCGATCGCCATGTTCCCCAATTTCAACGGGTTGGAGCCGCGCGACGGCAACGCCTACTTGGAGACCCGCGGGGCCGGCAACCTGCTCCTGGTGCAGGCCAACACGGGCGGCGCGGGCATCGTCGCATCCTCGGCCCTCGAGAGCTCGACCGTCGACCTGGCGACGGAGTTCACCAACATGATCGTCACGCAGCGCGCCTACTCGGCCAGTGCCAAGATTATCACGACGGCAGACGAAATGCTGGAGGAGTTAATCCGGATCAGCCGGTAAAGGGAATAATTGGCTTCAGCTTGTATCCCGGCCCGGTTCGTGGGCTCGTTCCGGGCCGGGCCGGATTCTCTGGCGAGTAATAAGTTAATGAGAACATTACTATATTTAAACTTTGCTTAACTGAGCGGTTTAGCGATTTGTAAAGGCGCTGCGAGTAACCTTCCCGTGCACTATTGCTCTGGGAAGGTATGGAGTTTGGTTGGATGGCATTAGAGAGCCCAGGTAGGCCGAACAACGTGATCGGGCCGGCAGGTAAGCCGTTATCGATCGACGACCTTCCGCCTCCAGATACCGAGCGTTGGGTAATCCGGCGCAAGGCCGAGGTGGTCGCCGCAGTGCGCGCAGGTCTCATCAGTCTGGAGGAAGCCTGCGAGCGCTACCGCCTGTCCGTGGAGGAGTTCCTCTCCTGGCAGCGGTTGATCGACAGACATGGAATGCGCGGCCTCAGGACCACGCGCCTGCAACAGTACCGACGCACCGCCCCCACCGGCGATCTCTTGATGGGCGAACCAGCGGGCAGCAGCACTTCCTGAAGAATCCGTTCCTGTCGCAAACAATCGGGCAGACACACGGCCCCGCTCGGATCCCGGACCAGGGAACCTAGCGGGGCCGCACCTATTTCCGCGACACCGAAATCCCGGGCCGAGGGTCCCGACCCGGGCACAAACCGCCCGCACGACCGAGCCCAAGCCCAGACCCGGGATCCGCAGTGCGTATGCATTGATATTTAGACTAGGCATTTCTTGCCTACATTAACCGCAAGTTTACCGAACACATTTAGATTATTGCAACGAGACGGGAACAAACGACGCCTGCCCCCAGGGGGGCACTGTCGTCGAACTCCACCCCAACGGCGGCATACCAGGACGGTCGAGCGTGAACCCCTTCATCGAAACCCTCCGCAACCTCGGCCCGGTCCGCCTCGCGGCCATGGCGATGGTCGCCGCGGGCATCCTGGCTTTCTTCGTTTTCCTGACCAGCCGGCTGGCGAGCCCGGAGATGTCCTTGCTCTACGCCGAACTGGACGGCCAGGACAGCGGCCAGATCGTCGCGCGGCTGGAACAGCTGAAAGTGCCTTACCGCCTGACCGGCGACGGCAGCCAGATCTTCGTGCCGGAAGACCAGGTGGCGCGCCTGCGCGTGGCCATGGCCGAGGACGGCCTGCCCAGCGGCGGCTCGATCGGCTACGAGATCTTCGACCGTTCCGAAGGCCTGGGGACCACGAACTTCGTCCAGAACATCAATCACCTGCGCGCCTTGGAAGGCGAGCTGGCCCGCACCATCCGCTCGATCAAGCTGGTCAAGCATGCGCGTGTGCACCTCGTCCTGCCGCGGCGCGAGCTGTTCAGCCGCAATAAGCAGAACCCCAGTGCGTCGATCGTCCTGACCATGCGCGGCAGCCGCAGGCTCGACCGCACCCAGGTCCTGGCCGTCCAACACATGGTCGCCGCCGCGGTTCCGGGCCTGCAGCCCAACCTGGTCTCGATCGTCGACGACAAGGGGACCCTGCTGGCGCGGGGCGCCGACGAGGAGGGCCTGCAGGGCGTCGCCAGTACCGCCGAGGAGATGCAGGTCGGCTATGAAACGCGCCTGGCCCGCACGATAGAGGAGCTCGTCGAACGCTCGCTGGGTCCGGGCAACGTGCGCGCCGAGGTCTCGGCCGACATGGATTTCGACCGGGTGACCGAAAACGCCGAGATCTATGACCCGGACGGCCAAGTGGTGCGCTCCACCCAAACCGTCGAAGAGAGCTCCAATGCGCGCGACGGCCAAGTGCCGCCGCCGGTCACCGTCGGCAACAATCTGCCCGACGCCGGATTGCCGCAGCTGGGCGACGGCACGTCGAGCAGCAACCGGACCTCCCGGGTGGAGGAAACCGTCAACTACGAGATCACGCGCACGGTGAAGACCCACGTGCGCGAGTCGGGCCTGGTGCGGCGACTGTCGGTGGCGGTCCTGGTCAACGGCAGCACGACCCCAGGAACGGATGGCGAGCCGGTCTATCAGCCGCGCAGCGAGGAGGAGATGAACCAGATCACCGCCCTGGTGCGCTCGGCCGTCGGCCTGAACGAGGAGCGCGGCGACACCCTTGAGATCGTCAACCTGCGCTTCGCCGACCTGGAACAACCGCTGGAGAACGTTGCCGACCCAAGCCTGCTGGGACTCGGCAAGGTCGAGTTGATGCGCATCGCCGAGATCCTGGTCCTCGGCGTCGTGGGAATTCTGGTGCTCCTGCTGGTGGTGCGACCGGTGGTCAGCCGCCTGCTCGAGGCCGTCCCGGCCGCAAGGGACGGCGGCGGCTTGTTACCCGATATGGGTGGTGGCCGGCCAGCGCTGGCCGGGCCTGGCGCAGTGGCCGGGGCCGAGCTGCCCGGCGGCGCCGTACCGGCATTGGCCGGGGCGCCCGGCGCCGCAGACGCCGTGGCGCAGCCGGGGGGCACGGAGGTAGAGGCGATGATCGACTTGAACAAGGTCGAGGGCCGGGTGCGCGCCTCTTCCATCCACAAGATCGGCGAGATCGTCGAGAAGCACCCGGAAGAGGCCGTGGCCATCGTACGCAGTTGGCTCTACCAGGAAGATTGAGAGAGGCCCTGAACGACCATGCGCGTGCGTGAGGACTACCGCACCATGTCGGGCGCCGAGAAGGCGGCCCTCCTGATGATGTCCGTGGGCGAGGACAACGCCGCGCGTATGTTCTCGATCATGGACGACGAGGAGATCAAGGAACTCTCCCAGACCATGGCGAACCTTGGCAACGTCAGCTCGCAGCTCATCGAGCGGCTGTTTGTCGATTTCGCCGACCAGATCTCCAGTACCGGTTCGGTCGTCGGCAACTACGACAGCACCGAACGCCTGCTGATGAAGGTGCTGGAACGGGAAAAGGTCGAATCGATCATGGACGAGATCCGTGGTCCCGCCGGCCGCACCATGTGGGACAAGCTGGGCAACGTGAACGAGGTCGTGCTGTCCAGCTATCTCAAGAACGAATACCCGCAGACCGTGGCCGTGGTGCTTTCCAAGGTCAAGCCGGAGCACGCCGCGAGGGTTCTGGCTCTGCTGCCCGAACCCTTCGCGATGGAAGTGGTTATGCGGATGCTGCGCATGGAGGCCGTTCAGAAAGAGGTCCTGGACGATGTCGAGCGCACGCTCCGGACCGAGTTCATGTCGAACCTCGCCCGCACCAGCCGTCGTGATTCGCACGAACTGATGGCCGACATCTTCAATCACCTGGACCGCTCGGCCGAGAACCGGTTCATCACCGCCCTGGAGGAACGCAACCGCGACTCCGCCGAACGCATCAAGGCCTTGATGTTCACCTTCGAGGATTTGGGCAAGCTCGATCCGGGCGCCATCCAGACCCTGTTGCGCGGCGCCGAGAAGGATAAGCTGGCGCTCGCCCTCAAGGGTGCCTCGGAAGCCGTGCGCGACCTGTTCTACTCCAACATGTCCGAGCGCGCCGCCAAGATGATGCGCGAGGACATGCAGGCCATGGGGCCGGTGCGGCTGCGGGACGTCGACGAGGCCCAGATGTACATGGTCCAGGTCGCCAAGGACCTGGCCGCGCGCAACGAGATCATCATCGCCGACAGCAAGGGCGAAGACGAGCTCGTGTACTGAGAGGCGCGCCATGGCCCGGGTACAGAAATTTCTCTTCGAGACGACGTTCGACGCGGACTGCCGGGACGCGGCAACGGCGAAGGAAAAGATGCCGCCACCCAGATTCAGCGAGAAAGACCTGGCCGAGGCCAGGAGCGACGGCTTCGCCGCCGGCCAGGCCGCCGGAAGCGAGGAGGCCAGGCGCGCGACCGACCACGCCGCGGCCGAGGCGCTCAGCGCGCTCGCCGGACACTTCGAGACGGCCGCCGCGCAACTCGCCGAGGCGAACGACAAGCGCGTTCGCCGGGCCATCGAGATCGCCGTCCTTGTGTTGCGCAAGGTGTTTCCGGAGCTCTCCAGGCGCAACGCCCTGATCGAGACCGAAGCGTTGATCGGACAGTGTCTGGCGCAACTGCCCGACGAACCGCGCGTCGTGATCCGTGTCACCGACGCGCTGCTCGATCCCCTCAACGAGCAGATCGCGGCCCTGGCCGAAAAGGCGGGGTTCGAGGGCAAGATGGTGTTGCTTGCCGAGGACAGCCTGTCGGCCAGCGATGTCCGTGTGGAATGGGCCGACGGCGGGGCGGAACGGGACACGGAATGTCTCTGGGCCGAGATCGAGCAGGTGCTGGAACGCGCCCTCGGCGCGGCCCCGTGCGACTCGGCCCCGTGCGACTCGGCCCGGTCCGACTCGGCCCGGTCCGACTCGGTCCCGTCCGACTCGGCGCCGCGGAACGCGGCCCCGGCGACGGAGACCTCCGCTCCCGCGACCGAAACGGTGGCGCCCGAGGATGCAAAGGACGCCGAGTTGGCGTCGGCCGTGCCGACCTGATGCAAACAAACAAACCTGGAGCCCTGTCATGAACGAAGAACAAGATCTGGACTTGGCCGACTTGAGCAGCGAGGTGGCGCCGGAGGCGATTGAAGACCTGGACGAATTGGACCTAGCCGGCCAAGCCCAGCCGCCAACCAACGCCAGGGAACTGGAGGCCGTCTACGACATTCCCGTCCAGGTCTCGGCGGTTCTCGGCAAAGCGAACATGCAGGTCAGCCAGCTCCTCAAACTGGGCCGCGGGGCCGTCGTCGAGCTCGACCGCAAGGTCGGCGAGGCGATCGATATTTACGTCAACAACCGTCTGGTCGCCCGCGGCGAGGTTGTCGTGGTCGAGGACCGGCTCGGCGTGACCATGACCGAGATCATCAAGATGGACCGTTCCTAGGGAGCCGTATCCAGCGGATTTCGCGTGGAGACGGACAGGACCATGGCAAGCATCGGCGGCACGGGAGCACGGCGGACACGCGGCGCGCGAGGCGTGCGATCGCGTGTGCCCACCACGCCGAACCGGGCGGCAAGCCTCGACCTCGCCACCCTGATCGGCGTGCTCGGCGGGTTCGCGATGATCGGCCTGGCCATGTTCCTGGGCGGATCGGCCGGCAACTTCGTCAACCTGCCCGGCATCCTGATCGTACTCGGCGGCACGTTCCTGGTGACGACGATCTCCTTCACCCTCGAGGAGGTCGCGCGGGCCCAGAGCGTCATGCTGCGCGCCGTCTTCTATCGCGGCGAGCGACCCCATGAAGCCGCGCTCCAGATGCTCGACCTGGCCGAACAATCGCGCCGCAAGGGCGTGCTGACCCTGCAAAAGAGATTTCCCGCCCTGACCCAGCACGCGTTCCTGCACCGCGCCATCGGGATGGTCGTGGACGGCCTGCCCGGCGAGGAACTCGAACGGATCCTCAACGGCGAGGTAACGGGGGCCGCCCAGCGACACCTGCGTTCGGCCGGCGTGCTGCGCCGCGCCGGCGAGGTGGCCCCGGCCATGGGGCTGATCGGCACCCTGGTCGGCCTGGTCCAGATGTTGGGCAGCC
Organism: uncultured Kiloniellales bacterium; assembly: GCA_947259625.1. Classification (GTDB taxonomy): domain Bacteria; phylum Pseudomonadota; class Alphaproteobacteria; order Kiloniellales; family JAKSDN01; genus CAMYKD01. The sequence goes on from CAMYMY010000037.1 coordinate 19,192, forward strand.
TCGAGGATCCCTCCTCGATCGGTCCGGCCATGGCCGTGGCGCTGTTGACCACGTTCTACGGCGCCGTGCTGGCGAACATGTTCTTCAACCCGCTGGCCGGCAAGCTGGAACGCAACTCGCAGTTCGAGACCATGGTCAACCGGATCTACGCCATCGGGGCCGTGTCGATCAGCCGCCGGGAGAACCCGAGGCGGCTCGAGATGATGCTCAACACCGTACTGCCACCCGCCCAGCGGGTGAGCTATTTCGACTGACCAGAGGAATTCGGAGACGTTCCATGCGGCTTCTCATCGTAGGCACACTAGACGGTCACATCACCACCGCCGGCAAGATCGCCCTGGAACGCGGCGCCAAGGTCGCCCACGCGCCGGACATCGAGGCCGCACTGACGGCGCTTCGTTCCGGGCAGGGCTCGGATCTGATCATGGCCGATGTGGCGCTCGACATCGCCCAGCTGATCTCCCAACTGGAATCCGAAAGGATCGCCGTGCCGGTGGTGGCCTGCGGCATCGGGGCCGATACCGAGCTGGCGGTGAAAGCGATCCGCGCCGGCGCCAAGGAATACGTGCCGCTGCCGCCCGACGCCGAGCTCATCGCCGCCGTGCTGGCGGCCGTGACCGAGGAGACCGACACCTTCATCACGCACGATCCGGCAATGGCCGAGGTGCTCACACGAAAAAGGCGCCTTCACGGGCGCCGTGGCCCGGCGCATCGGCAAGTTCGAAGAAGCCCACGGCGGAACCCTGCTGCTCGACGAGATCTCGGAAATGGACCCGCGCCTGCAGGCCAAGCTGCTGCGCGCGATTCAGGAACTGGAGATCGACCGGGTCGGCGGCACCCAGCCCATCAAGCTCGACATTCGCCTCCTGACCACGTCGAACCGGGACCTCGAGGTCGAGGTGGGGAAGGGCCGCTTTCGCGAGGACCTGTATTTTCGCCTGAACGTCGTGAACATCGCCCTGCTGCCCTTGCGCCAACGCCCGAAGGACATCGAGGTCCTGGCCAAGCATTTCGTCAGGAAATACGCCGAGGCCAACGCCGTGGCGCAGCCCGTGCTCGACCCCGGGGCCTGGGCCGTGCTGACCGGTCACTATTGGCGCGGCAACGTGCGCGAGCTGGAAAACACCATGCATCGGGCCGTCCTGCTGGCGTCCGACGATCGGATCACGGCGGATTCGATTCTGCTGACCGGCGAACGTCTGGGCGGGCATCCGGCGACCCAGGACGCCGACGGCGGCGCCGATACCGGCACTGCGAAACGCGCCCCGGGCGCCGCGCCCGGCGGCCTGCGGGACCTCGTCGGGCGGACCGTGGCGGACGTGGAGCGCGACCTCATCCTCGACACGCTTCAGCACTGCCTGGGCAACAGGACCCACGCGGCCAACATCCTCGGCATCTCGATCCGCACCCTGCGCAACAAGCTCAAGCTGTATAGCCAGGACGGCATTCAGATACCGTCGCCGCGCGAGAGCGAGCGGGCGCCGGCCTGAGCGCCGAGTGCGAGTCTCAGGGCGGGCGGAACCGACAGATGGCCGAGACCGGCACCCAGAACCAGACCGACGCACTCGCCGGAGGCGCAGGGTTCGAGCGTCTGGCCGAAGTCCTGAAGCGCGGCGACATCGCGCTCGCGCTGGGCATCGTCTGCATTCTCGTAGTCCTGATCCTGCCGATGCCGAGCTGGATGCTCGACATCTCCCTGGCCATGTCCATAACCCTCTCGGTCCTGATTCTGATGACCGTCCTGTTCATCAACAGGGCGCTGGATTTCAGCTCCTTCCCGACGATCCTGTTGATCGCCACGATGCTGAGGTTGTCGCTCAATCTGGCTTCCACACGCCTGATTCTGGCCCAGGGGCACGAGGGCCCGGACGCCGCCGGAAAGGTGATCCAGGCCTTCGGCAACTTCGTGATGAGCGGCAATTTCGTCATCGGGATCATCGTCTTCGGCATCCTTGTGATCGTGAACTTCGTCGTCATCACCAAGGGCTCGGGACGCATCGCCGAGGTCTCGGCCAGGTTCAGCCTGGATGCCATGCCCGGCAAGCAGATGGCGATCGACGCCGATCTCTCGGCCGGCCTGATCGACGAGCACGAGGCGCGCGCCCGCCGCAAGTCGCTCGAGGACGAGAGCAATTTCTATGGCGCCATGGACGGCGCCGCGAAGTTCGTGCGCGGCGATGCCGTTGCCGGGCTTCTCATCACCTTCATCAACATCGTCGGCGGGATCGTCATCGGCGTGGCCCAGATGGACCTGAGCCTGAGCGAGGCCAGTCACAGCTATACGGTTCTCACCGTGGGCGACGGCCTGGTCACCCAGATACCGGCGATCATCGTTTCGACCGCGGCCGGCCTGCTGGTATCCAAGTCGGCCGCCATCGGCTCCACCGACAAGGCCGTGTTCGGGCAGCTCGGCGCCTATCCGCGGGCGCTCGGCCTGTCGTCCTTCCTGATGCTGGCGCTGGCGCTGCTACCGGGTATCCCGTTCCTGCCCTTCGTCCTGCTCTCGGCCACCGCCGGCGGCCTGGCCTGGGCAAGCGCCCGGCGCAACGAGGCCAAGACGGTCGCCGAGGCGGAGGCGGCGCTGGCCGGCGAGCCGGTCAAGCCCGCCGAGGAGCCGATCGCCAACGCGCTGCTGATCGACCACGTGCGTCTCGAGCTGGGCTATGGCCTGCTCAACCTGATCAACGACCAGGGCGGCCAGAGGATCACCGACCAGATCAAGGCGCTGCGCCGCCAGCTGGCCCAGGATATGGGCTTCGTCCTGCCCTCGGTCAGGATCCAGGACAACCTCCAGCTCGCGGCCAATACCTATGTCATCCGCATCAAGGAAATCGAGTCCGGGCGCGGCGACCTGCGTCCGAACATGCTGCTGGTCATGGACCCCAGGGGCGAGGCGATCGGCCTGCCCGGCGAGCAGACGGTCGAGCCCACCTTCGGTCTGCCGGCCATGTGGGTGGACGATTCGGTGCGCGAAGAGGCGTTGTTCAGAGGCTACACCGTGGTCGATCCGCAGACCGTCATCACGACGCACCTGACCGAGATCATAAAGGACAACATGGCTGAGCTTCTGTCCTATGCCGAGGCCCAGAAGCTGCTGGACGAACTGAACCAGGAACAACAGAAACTGATCGCCGACATGATCCCGGGCCAGATCTCGGTCAACGGCGTGCAGCGGGTGCTCCAGAACCTGCTGGCCGAACGGGTCTCGATCCGCGACCTGTCGACCATTCTGGAGGGGATCTCCGAAGCCTGCGGCTACACCCGCAACGTGACCGCCATCACCGAGCACGTGCGTTCGCGTCTGGCCCGCCAGATCTCCTATGGCGAGGTCAACGCCGAGGGATTCATCCCCTTGGTGACGCTCTCGGCGAAGTGGGAGCAGACCTTCGCCGAGGCCCTGGTCGGCGAGGGCGACGAGCGCCAGCTCTCCATGGCGCCCTCGGCCCTCCAGGGTTTCATCGCCGAGATTCGCGACACCTTCGAGCGCCAGGCCGTTATGGGCGAGAGCCCCGCCTTGCTCTCCTCGCCCGGGATTCGGCCCTACGTGCGCTCGATCGTCGAGCGGTTCCGGCCGACGACCGTGGTGATGTCACAGAACGAAATCCATCCCAAGGTGAAGATCAAAACCCTCGGTCAGATCTGACCGGGCTCATGCAGGAGACGACCAGCAACCATGCGGCTTAAGAGTTTCATAGCGACCAGCATACCGGAGGCCATGAAACTGGTGCGCGAACACCTGGGCCCCGAGGCGGTGATCATTTCCACCCAGCACGACGGCGGCGACGGCAAGGTCAAGGTCACCGCGGCGCTCGAGGACAGCCCGCTCGACGAACTCGCCTTGGCAGGCCCCGCCGAGGCACTCGACTCGATCGACGAACTGAGCGAGGGACTGGACTACCACCGGGTACCCGCCGGGCTGGCCGATCGCCTTCTCGGCGCCGCCGCGCATTTGGCGACCGCCGACAGCATCATGGCCTTGGCCGGCGCGCTCGATGCGGTGCTCGCATTCGCCGCGCCTCCGGAAAACCAGAGCGGCCGGCCCCTCATGCTGGCCGGCCCGCCCGGAGCCGGGAAGACCGCCACGGCGGCAAAGATCTGCGCCCGGGCGCGGCTGGCGGAACGTCACAGCACCCTGATCACCATGGACACGGCGAAAGCGGGCGGGCTGGCCCAGGTCAGCACCTTCGCCGAGGCCCTCGGCGCCGGTCTCGGCCAGGCGCCCGATGCGGAGACCCTTCACGAGCTGGTGCAGGCTTGCCCCGGCAAAAACCTGGTGGTCATCGACACGGTCGGCTGCAACCCCTTGGACAATGCCGAACGGACCCGGCTGGCCGATGCCGCCAGGACCGTCGGCGCCGACCTGGTCCTCGTCCTGGCCGCGGGCGGCGACGTCCTGGAGGTGGCGGAATGCGCTCTGGCTTTCGCGGAAGCGGGCGCCGGCAGACTGATCGCCACCAAGCTGGACACCACCCGTCGACTGGGCGGGGTGCTCAGCGCGGCCGATGCCGGACGTCTCGCCTTGGCCGCCGCCGGCGTGTCGCCAAACATCGGCGACGGCCTAACGGCAATCAACCCGGTTTCGCTCGCCCGCCTGATCCTGCCGGGCGCGGCGCGGGAGACGGCCCCCACACCCCTAGCAATGGGTATCCAGCGATGAGTCAAATTGTCGGCTTGCCGGCCCAGCCGCCCGCGTCCGAGGTCCTTCAGGATCACCAGATCTGCCCCAACATGATCGCCATCGCCTCCGGCAAGGGTGGCGTCGGCAAGACCTGGCTGGCCATCACCTTGAGCCACGCGCTGGCGCGCGCCGGACACAAGGCCTTGCTGTTCGACGGCGACCTGGGCCTGGCAAACGTGGATATCCAGCTCGGCCTGGCCCCGGCCTACGATCTGGGCGGCGTACTGACCGGCCGCTACAGCCTCGCCCGCGCCGCCACGGAGTATGACGAGGGCCGGTTCGACATCATCGCAGGGCGATCGGGCTCAGGCAGCCTGGCGAGCCTGCCGGCCGGAAAACTGGCCATGCTGACCAACGAACTGGCGGGAGTCTCGGAGCGCTATCGCCGGGTCATCCTGGACCTGGGCGCCGGCATCGAGCGGACCGTACGCCAACTGGCGGCCCGGGCCGCAACCTGTCTGGTCGTGACCACGGACGAGCCGACCTCGATGACCGATGCCTATGCCTTCATCAAGTTGACCCTGATGCAGAGCCCGAGGGCCGATCTAAGGATCGTGGTCAACATGGCCGAGTCCGAGAGCGAGGGCCAGCGCACCTACGCAACGCTGAGCAAGGCCTGCGACTCCTTCCTCAAGGCGTCGCCGCCCCTGGCCGGGATCATCCGGCGCGACGGCAAGGTCAAGGACTCGATACGCAATCAGGCGCCGATCCTGACCCGCCACCCCAACGCGACGGCCGCGCAGGACGTCGAAAAGCTGGCCCGGCAGCTCGTGGAGACCACGTGAGCGATATCGTCCCGCCGTCCCTGGGCCTTGGTGGAGCCGCGACCCAGACCACGCCGGCCGGCGTAGCGGGGACGGTCACAAATCCGCCGCAGGCCGTCGCCCAGCTGCCGAGCGGCGCGATCGTGCACGGCACGGTGATACGCCTGGACGGGCGGCACAGGGCCCTGGTGCGCACCGATCTGGGCACGCTGGAAGTCGCTAGCCACGCCCAGCTTTCGCTCGGCAACCAGGTCACCCTGCAAATCCGCACCGCGGGTTCGCAGCTGCACATCGTCATCCTCCAGGTCGACGGCCATCCGGCACACGTCCAGCCGCCCGAATCAAGCCAGGCGGGCAGTGCCGGCGCCACGGCAAGCCCCGGGCGCGCGACCGAGATCCCGGCGCCCGGTCAGCCGCCCGAATCAAGCCGGCCAGGCGGCGCCGCGGCTGGCCCGGGCCGCGCGACCGACGTTCTGGCGCTCGGTCAGCGCCTCGAGGCGGTGCTGCAATCCCTGCCGACTCAGCCCGCCGGCACGCCAAGTCACGCGCAGGGCGGGCCGGTGCCGGTGGTCGGCACCCGCTTTCAGCTGCGCGTCCTTCGGGTACAGGGGCCCGACAGCCCGCGGGGAGACTGGGCCGCCCTGCCGCAGGCCGGCGGCGCAACCCTGAAGAGCGGCGGCCGGACCGCCGCCGCCACGGCCATCCCAGCCGTCGTTACGGGCGTCACGACCTCGGGCGAGCCCGTCGTGGAGACCTCCCTGGGGATCCTCGCCCTCGGCTTGAAGGCCGCCCTGCCGCGCGGAACGCGGCTTCTGCTCGAGCTGCCGATCGCCGGTTTCCCGGAAAACCGGAGCGGCGTCCCGCAAGCGGCGCAGGGCGCGGCCCTGGCCTTCGGCTGGACCGCCCTGGAAGATGCCCTCGAGCTGTTGCAGAAGGTCGAGGCGCCGGTAGCGCAAGCTCAGACCCCGCCGCCTGCGCTGCAGGCGATCCCCCGGCCCGGTCCCCGGCTCACCTCGACCATTTTGTTCTTTCTCCAGGCGCTGAGCGGCGGCGATCTGCGTGGCTGGCTGGGAGGACCCGCGGTCGAGGCGCTCGAAAGCGCGGGGCGCGGCGATCTGTTGTCGCGTCTGAACCAGGATTTCGCACAGCTCGCGCGCTTGAGCGAACCGGCCGGCGGCGATTGGCGCCTTCTGGCCGTTCCCCTGTTCGACGGCAGCCATGTCCAGCAGCTTCGCCTGTTTCTGCGCCGCCGGAACCCACGGTCGGGCCACGGCGACGACAAGGCCGATGCGGCAACCCGCTTCGTTCTCGAGGTTGCGCTCGCGCGCTTCGGCGACCTGCAGCTGGACGGCCTGGTCCGCGACCAGCGCTTCGATCTGATCCTGCGCAGCCGCCGCCCACTGTCGAGCGAGATGCACCGGGACATCACGGACATCTTCAACGACGCGAACAGCGCCGCCGGCCAGCACGGGCAGATCAGCTTTCAGGCCTCGGGCGACTGGTCCTTCATGGCGCTGGACACCGGCACGACGGTAGGCGCCGGGCTTCTGGCCTGACGATCCCAAGAGTGGCGTCGAGGGGGCCGGTTCAATCTCCGGCGACGCGGGACCTGCGGTAGATGCTCACGCCCAGCTCGTCGAGATTTATACGGTCGCGCCGCTTGCGCTTGTCGGACTCCAGAGACTCCTGATTGTCGCTTGCGATCTCGTACTTCTTGAGCTCGCCGAACGCCTCGGTCACCTCCTCGCGCGCAGCCTCGGTTTCCTGCTCGAGGTTGGCGATGGTCTCGCAAAGCTTCTTGCGCCGGTCGAGGGCCGCGGCCACGTAGGCGGGAAAGGCCGCGCCGGCTTCGTCGGAGCTGGCGGACGCCTCGCGCTCGGCCTCGAGCTCGGCGTCGAGGCCGTCGAGATCGCTCTTGAGCTTTTCGAGGAAGGTCCGGAGGTCGACCAGCTTTCGCTGCTTCTCGTCGAGCACCCAGCGGTGCACCCTGACCATGCTTTCCAGTGCCGTCATGCCGCTTTCACTTCATGCCGGCGCCCGGCGGCACCCGCGCCGTCGGCGCTCGCGGCCAGGTTCGCCCGCTGCGGCGCCGGCAGCCCGAGGATGCCGGAGAGCTCGTCATAGCCGGCCTCGAAATCGCTGCTTTCGGCGCGGTCTTGAGACAGGAATGCCTCGATTTGCGGATAGTACTGGATCGCCTCGTCGATGGCCTGGTCGCTGCCCGGCTTGTAGGCCCCGATCCGGATCAGTTCGGCCATGTCTTCATAGACAGCCAGAAGTCCGCGCGCCCTGGTCACCAGGACGTTCTCCTCCGCGCTGTTGCAATCCGGCATGGAGCGCGAGATGCTGCGCAGCAGATTGATCGCCGGGAAACGGTTGCGCTCGGCGATCGACCGCTCGAGGACGATGTGGCCGTCCAGGATCCCGCGCACCGCATCGGCGATCGGCTCGTTGTGATCGTCGCCCTCGACCAGCACGCTGAAAATCCCGGTGATCGAGCCGCGGTCCACGCCCGGGCCGGCCCGCTCCAGCAGGCGGGGAAGCTCGGCGAAGACCGACGGGGTATAGCCCTTGCTGGCGGGCGGTTCGCCGGCCGAGAGCCCGATTTCGCGCAGCGCCATGGCGAAACGCGTGATCGAGTCCATCAGACAGAGAACGTCGTTGCCCTTGTCGCGGAAGAACTCGGCCGTGGCCATGGTCAAGTGGGCCGCTTGACGGCGCATGACGGGCGGCTCGTCGGAGGTCGCCACCACCACGACCGAGCGGGCAAGCCCATCGGGCCCCAGGTCGTCCTCCAGCCACTCCTGGACCTCGCGCCCGCGTTCGCCGATCAGGCCGATGACGTTGACATCCGATGCCGTATAGCGCGCCAGCATCGACAGCAGGATGGACTTGCCCACGCCGGAGCCCGAGAAGATTCCCATGCGCTGACCGCGGCAGCAGGTCAGGAAGGTGTTGATGGCCCTGACGCCGAGGTCGATCTTGCCGCCGATGCGCTGGCGCCCGTGCGCCGGGGGCGGCGTGCCCCGCAGCCGGTAGGCCATGCGCCCGACCGGTAGGGGCCCCTTGCCGTCCAGAGGCTCGCCGAGGGCGTTTACGACCCTGCCGAGCCAGGCTTCGGTCGGCCGGACCACCGGCTCCGAGCCGGCCAACTCCGCCTTGCAGCCGAGGCCGATGCCGTCGACCGAACCGAAAGGCAACAGCAGGGCCCGGCCCTGCCGGAATCCGATTACCTCGCCGACGACGCTGCGGCCGTCTCGCGCGGCCACGTTGCAGCGCGCGCCGACGGACAAGACCCGGTCCAGACCGGCCACTTCGATGAGCAGGCCGAGAACCCCGGCGACGCGCCCATATTGCCAGTGCTCGGGGAGTTGATTTAGCTCCTCGACCAAGCTTTTTACGGAAATAACCAACTGCAGAACCCGCCCATCGTGGCAATAACAGCCCCCTCGCGGCCGGCATTCAGTATGAGCCGGGCGATTTAAGGATAGGTAAAGTGTGATAAATCACTCTTGGCATCGATAGTAAGCATTTGTTAAGAACAATCGCGCAAAATGGTTAACGAGATTCAATTCGATGAAGGCCTGATAGTCGGGGGTTAAGCGATGCGTGTGCTCCTTGTGGAAGACGACTCCGCGACCGCCCAAAGCATCGAGATGATGCTGCGGTCCGAGAGCTACGTCTGCGACACCACGGATATGGGCGAAGACGGCCTGGAGATCGGCAAGCTGTACGATTACGACATCATCATACTGGACTTGATGCTGCCGGATATCGACGGTTACGAGGTGCTCCGACGGCTGCGCGCCGCGCGGGTTCAGACCCCGATACTCATCCTATCGGGCCTTTCCGGCCTGGACGACAAGATCAAGGGCCTCGGCGTCGGGGCCGACGACTATCTGACCAAACCCTTCGACAAGCGCGAACTCATCGCACGCATACAGGCCATCGTGCGCCGCTCCAAGGGCCATTCGGACTCGATCATCGAAACCGGCAAGCTGACCGTGAACCTCGACACGCGAACCGTGGAGGTCGGTGGCCAACCCCTGCATCTGACCGGCAAGGAGTACGGTATCCTGGAACTGCTCTCTCTGCGTAAGGGCACGACCCTGACCAAGGAGATGTTCCTGAACCACCTGTACGGCGGCATGGACGAGCCGGAGCTCAAGATCATCGACGTCTTCGTCTGCAAGCTGCGCAAGAAGCTGGCGGCGGCGACCGGCGGCGACAACTACATTGAGACCGTCTGGGGTCGCGGCTACGTCCTGCGCGATCCGGTCCGCCCGATTGACAACCGAAGACGAGCCGGCCCGCCCGAGGTACGCCGTAACGCGGTTTGCCTGTCCGGAATGATACCAAAGGCATAACCGGCTGAACTCGGTCAGGTTCCGCTAGCCGGCAGCCAGAGCCAGATCTCCGCTCCCCTCCTCCGCCAGCCCATAGACGCCGCGCAGGCCGGGCATGACCCGAACGCGGTTGGAGACGCCGAGAACGGTCTCGGCACCGCCGAGACAGAGAAAGCCGTCGGGCGGCATGATGCCGGCGATCCTGTCGAGGACCGCCGACTTCGTCGGTAGGTCGAAGTAGATCAGCACATTGCGGCAGAACACGACGTCGCATTGGCCGATGGACGAAGGGTCGTCCAAGAGATTGAACGGCCTGTAGGTCACCATCCTGCGGATCGATTCGTCGATCCGCCAGCGGTCGTCGTCCTTCTTGAAATACTTGATCAGGAGCCTGATCGGCAGGCCGCGCTGAACCTCGAACTGGGAGTACGCGCCCTCCACCGCCTTGAACAGAATCGCCCGCGAGAGGTCGGTCGCGAGGATCTCTATGTTCCAGCCGGCGAAATGGGCCTCGTTCTCCTTGAGAATCATCGCCAGCGAGTAAGGCTCCTGACCACTCGAGCAGGCGGCGCACCACACGCGGAACGACCTCTGGCTCGAACGGTGCTCGAGCATGTGCGGCAAGATCAGGTCCCGGAAATGATCGAAAGGTGCGGCATCGCGGAAGAAGAACGATTCGTTGGTCGTCATGGCATCGGTGACATCGCGGAGAAGGCCCTCGTCCCCGTGCAGACGGACCGCCTTGGCGAGCTCGTCGAAGCCCTTGAAATCGTGCCGCCTGGCAACGGGATTGAGGCGGCTGGCCATCAGATAGGCCTTATCCTCGGTGAGCAAGAGGCCCGAGCGCTCCTTGACCAGCCGGGAGATCATCTCGAAGTCGCTGACGTTCATGCCGCCGACCTCGTCACGACCCTGCGAAGGTGGCGGGCGAACTCGGCGAGCGGCGGCATAGCGGTGCCCGGACCGGCGACCGGCGCGGCACCCGGCCCATCGCGTTGCCCTTCCGATCGGAAGGTTTGGCCGTCAAAGCAGTCCGGCCAGCGAGAACTTGGATTGGATGATCTCGCTATCGAAGGGTTTCATGATGTACTCGTTCGCGCCGGCGGAAATCGCTTCCTGGATGTGCGCGAGGTCGTCCTCGGTCGTGCAGAACACGACGATCGGCCGTTCGCCGTCGGGTGTGGCGCGCAGGTCCTTGAGAAATTCGATGCCGTTCTTGACGGGCATGTTCCAGTCGAGCAGGACGGCGTCCGGCATGCGCCGCTGGCAGGCTTCGAGCGCCTTCTGGCCGTCTTCGGCCTCTTCGATCCGGAAGTCGAGGTTCTCCAAGATCTTCCTCGCGACCATCCGAACGACCTTCGAGTCATCAACAATCAGGCAGGATTTCATCGCGATGCCCCAGTTTCACCGGATCGACCTCCAGGTCCGATCGGCTCTCGCTGCTTTCGCTTGGTAACCCCTTCCGCAGATCGTCGGTCCTTTGTACCTCAGTCCGGATCCTGGCCTTGAGCAATGTCTTAGGCGGAATGTCGGTTAACCAAGCCTTGATACAGGCCGACAGTGGCAAAAACAGTTTAAGAAGGGGTTACACCTGGCGGTTTCGTGAGGTCGGCACAGTATAAATTAACTAGTTATTATGAACGGCATCATGGCCGCGGCTCCGAGATTATGTTGAGAAGGCCTCGCATCTGCTGTATAGCCGCGTGTCCGGATCTGCCGGACCGGCCCGAACCACTGCTCGGATCGGCGCTGCGTGACCAGAAATGCGCGCTTGGCCAGACACGGCAATGAGTGAGACCTCGCAACAGCCCGCTCCCATGGTGCCCGTCCCGCCCGGCACCGCCGGCCCACCCCGCAGCTCCGTGCGGCGAGGCGGCAATCCGGGCGTGCTGACCTGGACGGCGGTTGCCATCGCCGGGCTGTTCGCCGTCCCGGTCCTCAGCGTCTTGGCAAACCTGCTCCTGCCCAGCGGGGGCACCTGGCAGCACCTGGCGGCCACGGTCCTGCCCGGCTACGTGTTGAATACCTGTCTGCTGGCGCTCGGCGTGGGCCTGGGGGTGCCGGTCATCGGCGCCGGCTGCGCCTGGCTGGTTACCATGTGCCGCTTTCCCGGCCGCAAGCTCTTCGAATGGGCGTTGATCCTGCCGCTCGCGGTTCCGGCCTACGTGATGGCCTACACCTACACGGACTTCCTGCAGTTCACGGGTCCCGTGCAGACCTTGCTGCGCGAGGTCACCGGCTGGGCGCCGCGCGACTACTGGTTCCCGGAGATCCGCTCTCTCGGCGGTGCCGTCGCGATGCTGATCTTCGTGCTCTATCCGTATGTCTATCTGCTCTCTCGGGCGGCTTTCCTGGAGCAATCGGTCTGCGCGCTCGAGGTCAGCCGAACGCTGGGCTGCGGCCCTTGGAGCAGCTTCTTTCGCGTCGCGCTGCCGCTCGCCCGGCCGGCCATCGCCGCCGGCACGGCGCTCGCGCTCATGGAGACTTTGGCCGATTACGGCACGGTATCCTTTTTCGGCGTGCAGACCTTCACGACCGGCATCGTCAGGGCCTGGATCTCGTTCGGTGACCGCGTGGCGGCGGCGCAGCTGTCCTCGATTCTGCTCGGCTTCGTGCTCGTCGTCCTGGTGCTCGAGCGCTGGAGCCGCGGTCGCGCCAGATACCATCATACCTCGAGCCGATACCAGCGCTTGCCCGGCTACCGCCTCTCGGGCGCCAAGGCGGCGCTGGCCGCCGCCGCCTGCGCGCTGCCCCTGACAGCGGGCTTTCTGCTGCCCGGCGCGATCCTGCTCAAGATGTCGATCGAGGCCGGCGACGCGCAGTTCGGCACGCGCTTCTTCCAGCTCGCGCTGAACTCCTTCACGCTGGCCAGCGTGAGTGCCGTGCTCGCCGTCGTCTTGGCCGTGATCATGGCCTACGGCCATCGTCTCAGGCCCAGCAGCTGGACGGCGCTGGCGAACCGCGTGGCGAGCATGGGTTATGCGGTTCCGGGCACCGTGATCGCGGTGGGTGTCCTGATACCCTTCGCGCGCCTCGACAATGCAGTGGATGCCTGGCTGCGCGCGACCTTCGGGATCTCCAGCGGCCTGATCCTCACCGGTTCGATCGCGGCCCTGGTCTTCGCCTATCTGGTGCGCTTTCTGGCGGTTTCGCTGAACACCGTCGAAGCCAGCCTGGCCAAGATCCGCTCGACCATGGACGATGCCGCGCGCAGCCTGGGCAAGGGCCCGGGCAGCACGCTTTTCCAGGTCCACGCACCGCTCATGTGGGGCAGCCTGCTGACCGCGTCGCTGGTCGTCTTCGTCGACGTCATGAAGGAGCTGCCGGCCACCCTGGTGATGCGGCCCTTCAACTTCGACACCCTGGCGGTTCAGGCCTTCAACCTGGCCTCCGACGAGCGCTTGACCGAGGCCTCGACCGCCTCGCTGGCCATCGTCGCCGTCGGCATCCTGCCGGTCGTCCTGCTGAGCCGGGCCATCGCCCGCTCCCGCCCCGGCAAGTAACCTCGCTGAGTGGCGCAACCGCGGCCGGCCGGGGTCCGGGCAGATGAGCGCCCCGGCCGGCACCCGCTCGCCAAGCCTATTTCCAGCCGGCGCGGTCGAAGACCCGCTGCGCGGTGGCTTGGTTTTCGCCATAGACGGCGACATTTACCGGATCGGTCTTGAACTCGCCGAGCGCCTGGAGCGCCGAGTTGGGCGCCACCCCTGGGACCACCGGGTATTCGTTGTTGCCGTCGGCGAAATAGCTCTGCGCCTCCTCGCTGGCCAGATATTCGAGAAACTTGACCGCCGACTCGCGGTGCGGCGCGTGCTCTAGCACGCCCGCGCCGGAGATGTTTATGTGCGTGCCGCGGTCGTCCTGGTTGGGAAACACCAGACCGACCTGCCCGGCCGCTTCGCGGTCCGTCTGTTTTTTCGCCGTCTTGAGGCGCACGTAGTAGTAGGAGTTCGCTACCGCGACATCGCATTCGCCGGCGGCGACGCTGCGGATCTGATCCGTATCGCCGCCCTTTGGATCGCGCGCGAAATTCGCGACGACGCCTTTGGCCCAAGCTTCCGCACCCGCCTCGCCGTGCGCGGCGATCAGCGAGCCGAGGAGCGACTGATTGTAGATGTTGGCGCTGGAGCGAATGCAGATCCGGCCACGCCATTTCGGCTCGGCCAGATCTTCGTAGCGGACGATCTCGCCGGCCTTTACGGCGGCCTTGTTGTAGAGAATCAGGCGCGCACGGCTCGAGAAGCCAAACCAGTGCCCCTCGGGGTGACGCAGATTGGGCGGAACGCGCTCGTTCAACACCTTGGAGCGGACCGCCTGAAACAGGCCGGCTTGGTCGGCCCGCCACAGGCGCCCGGCATCGACCGTGATCAGGATGTCGGCCGGGCTGTTCGCGCCCTCGCTCTTGATCCGCTCGATCAGGGCGTCGCCCTTGCCCTCGATGCGGTTGATCTTGATCCCGGTGTCACTGGTGAACTTGGCGTAGAGCGCCTCGTCCGTTTGGTAGTGGCGTGAGGAGTAGATGTTCAGCTCTTGGGCCATGGCCGCCAAAGGCAGGCCCAAGGCAGCAGCGAAAAGGGCCATTCCGACCCACCGCGTTGTCGACTTGTTGCGCATTCTGGGTTCTCCCAACCAAAGCAGTTGCCGCAGTTAATGCAAATGCGAATTATTCTCATTTGCATTTCAGCCACTATGCCGCATCTGACCGGTGAAGGCAAACCGGAAATATGCCACCCCGACGGGCCCGGACGCCGTGCCGCGAATCGCCGCTGGGGGGTTGCGCCCAGGCCGCCAGCAATGCTGTCCGGTTAGGCCAGAGACCGCGAGCGCTAAACCACCGGCGCAGTGGAAAAATCACCCCCGATTGTCATTCGCGGACTTGATCCGCGAATCCAGGTCTGCTTGGTCAAGGATCTGGATTGCCGGATCAAGTCCGGCAATGACAAAACTACTTAAAATCAAACGCTTACACCTCTTCATGTAACAGGGGCAAAAGTCGGGGCAGACTTGAGATCCACCAACCGGCAAGGCGGCCCCCTCACCTTCCCACGGCTTCGCCGCGGGCCCCTTCCTCTCCCCGAGGAGAGGTAACCGGGGCAAAAGTCCGGGCATTCAGGTCGAGGCGGCTTGTCGGATGAGTTGGGGCAGGGGGGCGACGTGCGGTGCGCCGGGCGCGTCGAGGCGGCAGCCGAGATAGTCCCAGAAACGGATGCCGAGCTTGGTGCAGGTCTTCATGAGGCCGAGGAAG
>CAMYMY010000038.1 GCA_947259625.1 uncultured Kiloniellales bacterium
GGCTCCGTCGCCAGCATCATGCCGATCTCGAGCTGGCGCTGCTCTCCGTGGCTGATCTGGGCCGGCGGTAGATCGCGGCGATGGGTGAGTCCGCACAGGTCGAGCGCGCGCTCGGCGCGGGCATGCACCTCCGCATACCCGGCCGCCGGGCGAAGGAACTTCATCGATGTCTCGAGCCGCGACTGTGCGCCGAGCCAGCAGTTCTGGAAGCAGGTGAACTGCGGGAAAATGTTGGTCTTTTGATAGCTGCGCCCGAGCCCGATCCGCGAGATCTCGAAGGCCGGCAACCTGGTGATGTTCCGACCCTTGAAGGTGATGCTTCCGCCGCTGGGCGGCAGATCGCCCGACAGCAGGTTGATCAGGGTCGTTTTGCCGGCCCCATTGGGGCCGATAATGGCGTGCACCCGCCCCGGCGCGAAATCCAGCGTCACGTTGTTGACCGCCACCAGTCCGCCGAAGGACTTGCTGAGACCGCGGGTCGTAAGGATCGGCTCGGTCATTTTGTCCGCTCCCCGTTGGGCTCGGCGCCCACTTTGTGCTCGTCGTCGACCGCAACCCGGTTTTCCTCCGTATCCAAGTCGCGCGCGCGCCCGAACAGGCGGCCAACGAGTCCGGCGATGCCACGGGGCAGGAACAGGACCACGAAGATCACGAAAACGCCCTGGACCAGATGCCAGTGCTCGGTCACTTCCTGCACCTGATCATGCAGAAGGCCGAGGATGAAGGCCCCCAGGATGGGGCCGTAGAGAGTGCCCATGCCGCCAAGGATGACGTGCATCATCACCAGACCGCTGTTGTGCCAGTGGAGGTGGCCCGGGCTGACGATGCCGGTGGAGACGGCCTCCAGATAGCCCGCGAACCCGGCCATGGTGCCGGCGATGACGAAGGCCACGAGCTTATAGCGTTGCGTGTCGTACCCCAGAGCCCGGGTGCGATGCTCGTTGGCACGGATCGCCTGAATCACCTGCCCGAACGGGGCCCGGAGCATCACCGTGAGCAGCAGGTAGCACGCGACCAGCGAGGCGAGCACGAAGTAGTAGACAGTGGTCGGGTTGGCGAGGTCGATGATCTGCCAATCGCCGAAGCCGACGAACGGCTTGGAAAAGATGAAAATCCCGTCCGAACCGCCGAGCGCTTCGTTCTCGTTGAAGTAATAGAACAGCATCTGGGCGAAGGCGAGGGTGATCATGATGAAGTAGATGCCCGCCGTGCGCACCGAGAACCAACCGATCACCAGCGCCGCCAGGGCGACCCCGCCAAGACAGACCGGCAGCGAAAGCCAAAGCGCAACGGCCTCGTCCTGCGGCGTGACGATGGCAAGCAGGTATCCCGCAAGGCCGAAGAAAGCGGCATGCCCGAAGCTGACTAGCCCGGTATATCCGATCAACAAATCGAGGCTCATGGCGAAGATGCCCATGACCATGAGATGCGTGAAGAATTCCAGATAGAACTCGTCGCTGAAATGCGGAAAAACCGCCAAGCCCGCGACGGCGATCAGTAGGAAGAACGTCACGGGGGCTTTCAGGGACATGGTGGCGGCTCGCTCACGCTTTGCCGAAGAGACCCTGCGGGCGCCACAACAGCACCAGCGCCATGACCGCATAGACCACGACCGAAGCGAAGTCGGGCAATAGGACCTGGCCGAAAGTATCTGCCAGCCCAATCAACATGGCGCCGACAAAGGCGCCCTTGATCGAACCGATGCCGCCGATCACCACGACGACGAAGGAAATGATCAGGATTTGATCGCCCATCCCCGGATAGACCGAGCTGATCGGGGCGCCCACCATGCCGGCGAAGGCGGCGAGCGCGGCGCCGAGGCTGAAGACGATGGCGAACACACGCCCGATGTTGATACCCAGGACCTGGGCCATCTCGCGGTTGGACGCCCCGGCCCGGATCATCATGCCGAGCCGCGTACGGCCGATCAGGACATACATCCCGGCGGCAATGGTCATGCAGATCAATGAGATGAACAACCGATAGACGGGGTAGACCTGCGTCTCGGTCAGCGTGACGCTGCCCCCGAGCACAGACGGCACCGGCACGCTGTAGAAGTCCGTCCCCCAGAAGATCTTCTGCAGTTCGTTGAAAATCAGGATCAGGCCGTAGGTCAGGAGAACCTGATAGAGGTGATCGCGATCATAGAGATACGATATGGCGAAGCGCTCGATCAGATAGCCGACCGCCAACATGATCGGAAGGCCCACCAGGACTGCGATCAGCAGATTGTCGGTATAGCCCATCAGCCAATAGACGATGTAGGCGCCGAGCATATAGAAGGCGCCGTGGGCCAGGTTGATGATCCCCATGATCCCGAAGATCAGGGTCAGCCCGCTGGCGACCAGAAACAGCAGAAACCCGTACTGCACGCCGTTGAGCGTCTGAATGAGGAAGGTTGTCAGGTCCATGGTGCGGGCGCAGCGGATTGCTCAATGACGGGACGATGACAAAGCAGCCGGCCCCCATGCCCCCGGTGGGACCGGCGGCATGGGGGCTTGGGAAACCGCTTTCCGTCAGGCCATCGAGCATCCCGTGGCAGGATCTTCGAGCTTCTTGGCTGCAACGCCGAGGACCAGGTTCTCGCCGCTTTTCACCTGCCGGAGATAGATGTCCTGGATCGGGTTGTGTGCCTTGGACATCTTCCACGCCCCGCGCGGGCTGTCGGCGATCGTGGCGCCCTCCATGACCGAGATCAGGTCCTTGGTCGCACCCGAATCGCCGCCGACCGCGGCCATGGCCTGCAGCAGAAGCGAGCCGGTGTCGAAGCCCTGAACCGAGAACACGTTCGCCGATGCGCCGTAGGCCTTCTCGTAATCGGCGCGGAACTTCCTGTTGGCGTCGCTGTCGAGGTTCGCGGCGTAGTGGAGCGTCGTCTTGATGCCCTCTGCGGCCGCCCCTTGTGCCTTGGAGACGCCTTCCGTCAAGAAGCCCGGGCCGTAGAGCGGAATGCTGTCCTTGAGGCCCGCGGCCGCATAGTCCTTGACGAACTTGACGGCGCCGCCGCCCGAGAAGAACGAGAACACGGCATCCGGCTTGATCGAGGCGATCTCGGACAGGAAGGCCTGGAATTCCACCTTCGGGAAGGGCACTTGGATGTCCTTGACCACCTTGCCGCCGTGTTTCTCGAAGTTCTCCTTGCCGGCGGCCATCATCTGGATACCGGCCCCGTATTTCCACGCGATGGTGACGCAGGTCTTGTGGCCGTCGTCAGCCATGACCTTGCCGCCCGGGAAGGCCGGTTGCCAGTTGGAGAACGAGGTGCGGAAGATGTTCGGCGCGCAGAGCGAACCGGTGATTCCGTTGTGTCCGGCGTTGGGAACGATCATGATCGGGGCGTTGCGCGGGCCGACGATCTTGGCCATCGCAGCGGCGATGCCGGAGTGGACGGGGCCCACCAAGAAGTCGACTTTTTCCTTCTTGATCAGCTTGTTGGTGTTGGTCGGCGCTTTCGGCACGGACATTTCGCTATCGAGCGCCACGTACTCGACCGCGCGACCGCCCAGCTTCCCGCCGGCCTGATCGATCCGCATCTTCAGCGCGTTGGTGATCGAATTGCCGAGCATGGCATAGGTGCCCGAATAGGGTAGCAGAATACCGACCTTGACCGGCGCCGCGGCCCCGATGGCGAAACGCGTCGGCACGAAACTGCCGGCGGCGGCCAGGCCGGCCGTCGCCGCGGCCCCGGCGATAAAGTGCCGGCGCGAGCTCTCTGATTTCTTGGTCATCGTCGCTTCTCCCTTGTCCATTTGTCTCCCAGCGGGTTTGGCGGTTTCGCTCTTGTTTTGTCGGCAAGCCCCATCAAACCAGTCCGAAATGCTATGCGAAACCCGGGGCTTCTGTCATCTCATGCGGGTCACCCTCGCCAAAATCCGTCCTTGTCGATCTCATGCAGCGCCGCGAGCTCCTCTGCCGTCGGTGGTGGCGTCTCGTCCAGTTCGGGCAGGAGCTTCAAGTCCCATCCGGTATGCCCCCGGACTTCGTCGACGTCGTGCCCTTCGTGGACCGAGGCCAGATGCAGCTCGCTCTCCGGCCCATGAGGCCTGAGAATAGCACGATCGGTGATGACCGCCGCGGGTCCGCCGTCGAGGCCGGCTTTCTTGCGGGACTCGCCCCCGTCCAGGTATCCCGGCGACGTGACGTAATCCACCCTTTGCACCAGGCGGCGTTTCTCGTGGTTCATGATCGCCAGCAGGCGCTTCGACATGGCGGCGATGTCGGCGGCGCCGCCGGAACCCGGCAGCTTGATCGTGGGGTTCTCGATGTCGCCGATATAGGAGGTGTTGATATTGCCGAAACGGTCGATTTCGGCGCCGCCGATGAAGCCGGCATCGACCCGGCCGCGCTGCAGCAGGCTCATCACCTGGACGAGACCGGTCGCCCAGGCGGCGCCCAGCTGGTTCGGCGGATCGCCCATGGTGTAGAGCATGCCGTCGGCGGGTCCGTAGCGCACGATGCCGCATTCGAACAGACCGACGGCGTTGGGCGCGTGGGTCAGCCGCGCCACGCCGTAGGCCGTGATCGGCAGCCGCATGCCGACGAAGACGACCTCGCCATCGCGAATCTCGCGCGCCGCGGCGACGATCATGAGCTCCTGGATCGAGTAGTCCGCCATCGCCTCAGGCCGCCGCGAAATTGGTTTCGGCCGCCGGTGCGGCGCCGACGATCCGCAGGCTTTCCAAGCGCGCGCCCAGCTTCTCGCGGTAGGCCGCGTGGTCGGGCAGGCCCAGCACCCACTCGTCCAGCCATTCCAGGAAGCCCTGCCGGTTGCGGGACCGGCGGTGGTATTCGTTGAAGAACTCGTTGTCCCGCTGCCAGCGCCCGGTCATGGGGGATGGGTGCATGCCCGCGGGCACATGGCAGACGGCGCTCACCAGGTAGCCGGGGACCAGGACCCGACTCGGGTCCGAGGTGATGACCTCGGGCTCGACGATCTCGTCGGCCAGGAGGATGACCTTCTCCGCCGCCATTGCGGCCTCGAACACCAGGCCCCGGCTGCCCCAGTGATGGTTGTTGCCGAAGCGGTCGGCCCGCTGCACCGGCAGAATGGCCACATCGGGCTTGAGCGGCGGCACCAGCACGACCGGCTCGCCGGCCTCTGAAAAGGGGTTCTCGGCCAGGCGGAATTCCCGGTTCGAACGCAGGATGTCGGAGCCCAGGATCGAGCGCATCGGCGCATAAGGCATGCCGTAGGCGCCGGCCATCAAGGCCATCCCGATGGAGAAATTGGAATGATCGTGGACCGTAAGCTTGTGCGGCTCCGCCGTCTCGTAGGCCCGGCGATAGTTATGGCCGAGCCCGCCCGACACGTTGCCGACCCACGCGCCGGTGACCTCGGTGCAGCATCCGGCGCCGATCAGCATGTCCGTCGAGGCATCGGAGATGGGCGCGATGACATTCAGATCGCGAAGGCCCTGGCGAACGATCTCGTGGGTGGCGGCGAAGGGGACGTCCGGCTCCAGACAGGCGCCCAGGACGGCCTTGTCGCCGGCGCGAAGGTGCTCGGCGATCGCATCGCGGAGGTCCACCAGCTTCTCGATCATCCTCGCCCCCTCCGCGACCCGATTTCCGTCCATTCCGTCAACGCAGCTTGTAGCGCTGGATCTTGCCGGTGGCCGTCTTCGGCAGCTCCTCGACGAACTCGAACCACCGCGGATATTTGTATTTGGCCAGCCCCGCCTTGCAGTGCTGCGACAGCGCCTCGGCCGTCGCGTCGCCGGCGTCCGCGGGATCGTTGAGGACGACGAAGGCCTCCGGCTTGACCAGATCGTCGTCGTCGGCCCGGCCGACCACGGCGGCCTCCAGGACCTTCGGGTGTTCGATCAGCTTGGCCTCGATTTCGAAGGGCGAGCACCAGATGCCGCCGACCTTCATCATGTCGTCGTTGCGCCCGCAGTAATGGTAGTAGCCCTCTTCGTCCTGGATGTAGGTGTCGCCGGTGTCGAGCCAGCCCGCGACCATGATCTCGGCCGTCTTCTCCGGGTTGTTCCAATAATACCTGGCCGTGGACTCGCCCCGGATCATCAAGCGGCCGCTCTCGCCCGTCGGCGCCTCGGCTCCGGTCTCGTCGAGGACTCTGGCCTCGTATCCGGGCACGATGCGTCCGCTGGTGCCTGGATTGATGTCGCCGAGCGTATTGGAGATGAAGATGTGAAGCGCCTCGGTCGAGCCGATCCCGTCGAGGATCGCGGTCTGCGTCTTCGCCTGCCAGCGGCGGAAGATATCGGCCGGCAGCGCCTCTCCCGCGGAGACGCAGGCGCGCAGCGAAGCGAGATCATGATCGTCGCTCTCGAGCGTCTTGAGCTGCGCCGCGTAAAGCGTGGGAACGCCGAAGAAGATGGTCGGCTTATGGCTCTCGATCGCCGCGAACACGCTGTCGGGCGTCGGCGGCCCGGGCAGCAGCACCGCCGAGGCGCCGGCCCAGAGCGGGAAGGTCATGCCGTTGCCGAGGCCGTAGGCGAAGAACAGCTTGGCGGCCGAGAAGCAGACGTCGTCCTCGGTGACGCCCAGGGTCCTGGCGCCGTAGTGCTCGCTGGTCACGACCATGTCGCGATGGGCGTGTACGGCGCCCTTGGGCGTCCCGGTAGTGCCCGAGGAATAGAGCCAGAAACAATCGTCCGCGGCCTTGGCCGGAGCGGGCGCGAGCGCGGCCGAGGCAGCGGCCATCCGCGCCTGCAGAGCCCCGTCGCTCCCCTCCGTGCGGAAGCTGTGTGCGGGCTTGCGCGATGCGGCCTCCAGCGCGGCCTCCACCTCCTGCGCGAACTCCGGCGAATAGACCACGGCGGCGCAGCCGGAGTCCTCGATCATGAAGCGGTAGTCCTTGGCCCTGAGTAGGGTGTTGATGGGCACCGGCACCACGCCCGCCTTGATGGCGCCCCAGAACAGGTAATAGAACTCGGGGCAATCCTTGACCATCATCAGGGTCCGTTCGCCCGCCCCGATGCCGAGGCCTTTCAAGGCATTGCCGGCCCGGTTGACGTTCTCCGCGAGCTCCGCGTAGGTCACCTCGCCGCCGGCGACCAAACGGACGACGGTTTTATCGCCCCGCCCCTCCTCCAGGTGACGGTCGATAAAGGAGACGGCGACGTTGAAATTGGGCGCGAAGGTCAACGCGGATGGAGACGTCGACCGATCTACCGATACGGTGTGGTCACGCATGAGCTTCTCCCCCGGTCCCCCTGTTGCCGCGCGGTCACGTGGTCGATTTCTCTAACCGCTTCAATTCCCAGACGTTTTTTGTCGTTATTTTCCTTCTCCGCGGCGCCGGCGTCCAGTGGATAGAACACCCGCGATATCGCCCATCAATTGAAACGTACGTACTCGAACTCTCGCGGCTGACCGTTGATTCCCTTAGCCGGCGGCGCGATCCAGCTCGCCATCTTACCGGGTTCGGTCACGGCCGCCATGAGGGAGACCACGTGGGCCTTGTCATCCTCCGTGGGCAGCCAGTCCGCGTGATGGTGGTCCCATTCGGCCTCGGTGACGATCCTGCCGTCCGGCGTCGCCTTGATGTCGGCGAAGGTGCCGATGTTGCGGTGGAAGGCGCGGTGCGGCAAGATCAACTCAAAGTCGATGCCGGCGTCGCGGATCGTGCGGTTCCATTTGTCCACGCCGCGCTGGCAGTCGCGGATGTAGTCGTCGCGCAGGCGCTCGTTGACGGCGGTCAGCGCGCTCTGCTCGGTGAACACCACCTTTTCGCCCCTGATCTCGGGGACTTGGTACATGCTGTTCTCGAGCAGGTGGTCGTCCTCGATCCGCGTCTCCCGAAACCGGCCCTTGAGGCCCATGGTAAAGTAGTTGGCGGCGTTGGTGGACAGCTCCTGACCGAACAGGTCCACCGACACGCTGAAGTGAAAATTCAGGTACCTTTGGATGGTCGGCAGGTCGATAGCGCCGTACCTGCGCACGTCGTCGGTCCTGTGCTCCTTCATGAGCTCGCAGGCCCTCTGCACCACTCTTTGCACGCCGGTTTCGCCCACGAACATGTGGTGCGCTTCCTCGGTCAGCATGAAACGGCAGGTGCGCGACAGCGGGTCGAGCCCCGATTCCGCCAGCGACGCCAATTGGTACTTGCCGTCCCGGTCGGTGAAGAACGTGAACATGAAGAACGACAGCCAGTCCGGCGTCGCCTCGTTGAAGGCGTGAAGGATGCGTGGCTTGTCCGGATCGCCCGAGTGGCGCTCCAGCATGGCCTCCGCCTCCTCGCGGCCGTCGCGGCCGAAGTGCGCGTGAAGCAGGTAGACCATGGCCCAGAGGTGCCGGCCCTCCTCGACATTGACCTGGAACAGGTTGCGCAAATCGTAAAGCGACGGGCAGGTCAGGCCGAGATGCCGCTGCTGTTCCACCGACGCCGGCTCGGTGTCGCCCTGGGTCACGATCAGGCGCCTAAGCTCGGCCCGGTACTCGCCCGGCACCTCCTGCCAGGCGGGGTCGCCCTTGTGGGCCCCGAAATTGACCTGGCGGCCTTCCTCGGGCGGCGACAGGAAGATGCCCCAGCGGTATTCCGGCATGCGCACGTAGCCGTAGTTGGCCCAGCCGCCCGGATCGACGCTTATCGCCGTGCGCAGATAGACGTCCGTGCTGGCGCTCCCGGTCGGCCCCAGCTCGGCCCACCACTGTTGGTAGCCCGGCTGCCATTTCTCCAAGGCCCTCTGCAGCCGGCGGTCGTCGGCCAGGTTGACGTTGTTCGGGATTCTTTCCTGATAGTCGATACTCATGCTCGGTGCCTGTTCCCCAGTGCTATACGCGCTTCACGTCGAACGACGCTTTCAGGCCAGTACCGAAGCGCTTGAGGGCGCCTTCCTCGCTGACCGCGTTGGGGCGCTGGAATATCCAGTTCTGCCAGGCCGTCAGGCGCCCGAAGATCTTGCTCTCGAGGGTCTCGGGTCCGGCGAAGCGGAGGCTCGCCTCCATGCCCGTCAGGGAATCCGGGGAGAAGCTGGAGCGCTCCTCGATGGCGATCCGCACCTCGTCCTCCCAGTCTATGTCGTCGGGGATGAAGGTCACCAAACCCAGCTCGTCCGCCGCCGTGGCGTCCAGGTCCTTGCCGATCTCCGCGCGCAGCTCTTCGACACGGTCGGAGTCGTTCAGGAACCGCGACTCGAGGCGCGTCAGGTCGTTGCACATGGGCAAGGGGCCGAAGTTCATGCCCGTCGCTCGGACCGTGGCCGGTGGCCGGTTGTCGCCGTCGAGGACACCGTCGAGCATGTAGCTGCGGTCAGCCGCCAAGGCCAGCTCCAGGAGCGTCCCCGTGAAGCAGCTGCCCGGCTCGATCAGGGCGATAAGGCTGCGCGAGGTCACGTCCAAGCGCTTGAGCACCCGCTTCAGGTAAAGCGTGATTTCCCGAACCAGCCAATCGTCCGCGTTGGCGACGAGCGCCTCGTCGGCGGCTGCCACCATGTCGGATTCGCCGCTGGTGGAGATGACCCAGGTGCCCAGTTCGGGCTCGTTGGTGCGCAGGTGCAGGATCGTGTCGTCCAGCTCGCGGGCGAGCGCCAGCGGCCAGAAGGCGGCGCCCTCAGCGTGGATCGCCCCGACATCCCGCGGCGGCGCCTCGGAGGGCCCGGCGACGTTGATCCGGGCGACCCGGCCTTCCCGGTCGAGCTGAACGGCCACGTTGTCGTAGGTTATGCCATCGGCCGTGATCTGGCGCCCAAGGGGCGTCAGCTCGATGCCCTTGGCGTCGCTCGGCCGGTCCGAACGCTCGGCGAACTGCTTCGCCCGGGCGGCCACGGTCTCCTCCAGCTTGGAGCGCGGCACGATCTCGTCGACCAGCCGCCATTCGACGGCGCGCTTGCCCTTGATGCCCTCGGTGACCGTGCAGAAGAAATCGGCGCGGTCACGGCGGACCCGCCGCTTGTCGACGATACGGGTGAGTCCGCCGGTGCCCGGAAGCACGGCCAGAAGCGGCACCTCGGGCAGCGAGACGGCACTGGATCCGTCATCGATAAGGATGATGTGCTCGGCGGCCAGCGCCAGCTCGTAGCCGCCGCCCGCGGCCGTGCCGTTGATGGCGCAGATGTAGGTTTGGCCCGAGTGCCGCGTGGCGTCTTCGATGCCGTTCCGGGTCTCGTTGGTGAACTTGCAGAAGTTCACCTTATGGGCGTGACTGGACCGGCCCAGCATCGTGATGTTGGCGCCGGAGCAGAAGACCCGGTCCTTGCCCGAGGTAATGACCACGGTGCGGACCTCCGGATGCTCGAAGCGAAGCCTCTGCACGGCGTCATAGAGCTCGATGTCGACGCCGAGGTCGTAGGAATTAAGCTTGAGAGCGTAGCCCGGCTCGAGCCCGCCGTCCTCCTGGACATCCATGATCAAAGTGGCGACCGGCCCCTCGATCTTCAGGCGCCAGTGCTTGTAGTCGTCCGGATGGGTGGCGAAATCGATCATTGTCCTCCCGACGGTCTTCCCTGGGCATTTTCCTTGATGCGTGATCGCAGCATCAGGGCCCAGCGCACCATAAAACTTAAATAGGTACCAAATTACTTATTTACATTTAGCTGAAGGAGCGACATTCTGTCAAGAGCGATCGAGGGTCGGGGCGGTACGGAGGGGCCATGCCCGAGACGGTGGGAACGACCGAGCTTGCCGGTGACCTTGTCATCCGGGCAGCGACCGCCGCGGACGTCCCTGCGGTGACCCGGCTCGATTCGCGCATCACGGGCATGGCCAAGCCCGATTATTGGACAGACATGTTCGAGCGCTATGGCAAGCGTCCCAATCGTTTTTTCCTGATTGCCGAAGCCGAAGACTCGGGGGTCATAGGCTTCATTATTGGCGAGGTCCGCGCCTGGGAGTTCGGCTCGCCGCCCAGCGGATGGATCTTCGCGCTCGGCGTCGATCCGACAGCGCGCCTCAACAAGATCGGCAGCCGGCTTTTCGAAGCAATGTGCGGTTGCCTGGCCGAGAGCGGCGTGGATACGGTACGCACCATGCTCGCCCGCGACGACGAGCTCAACATGGCATTCTTCCGCTCGCAAGGGATGATGGGAGGGCCGTTCATCCAGTTGGAGATGTCGCTCGATGGTTTCGCGGGCAGACAGGGGTAGGCGGACGAGGCCGTGAGACTGCAACAGGCAACCCGCTGCGCGCTCTTTGCGGTCCTCGAGCTGGCACAGGACCCGGACCGGCAGATCTCGGCCCCCGACATTGCCGAGAAGTACGGGATCTCGGCCAACCACCTGGCCAAGGTGCTGCGTGATCTTGTTCGCGCCGGGCTGGTCGAATCCATGCGCGGCGCCGGCGGCGGCTATCGATTTTCCGGCAACGCCAAGCGGGTCACGCTCTATGAGGTGGTCCACATGTTCGAGGACATCGGAAGCAAACCGGGCGGGCGCCCCGAAGGCGGGGACCGCTCCGACATCGGCCGGGCCCTCGGCCAGGTCACGAACGAAATCGACGAGACCGCCGTCTCGACGTTGAAGTCCATCACCCTGGCAACGCTGCTCAAGCTGATACAGCGCAACGCCGCCGGCAAGACGGGGCCGCAAAGCAAGAACGAATCCGTGATTGCCTGATACAGAAGTTGTTATCAGTTGTGCAGGGCTTCGTACTTCGCCTGCAGCTCTTCGCGGCTCTCCTCGAAATCCGGGTTTGGCACAATGCAGTCGGCGGGACAGACCAGCTCGCACTGCGGCTCGTCTTCTGCCCCGACGCACTCGGTGCACTTGAAGGCATCGATGACGTAGATCGGATCGCCGAAAGCGATCGCATCGTTGGGACAAGGATCGAGACAGGCATCGCAGCCGGTGCAGTCGTCGGTGATCATCAAGGCCATTTAGAGAGTCTCCTGATCGGCGCGCGCCTAGGACGCCTTCGCGAGCTGGCCGAGGCGCGCCAACTTCTCGTGGCGGAATCCGCCCCAAATTGCCGCGCCGATCGCGCCGGCATAGATCGAATCGGGGTGGTTCAGGCCCTTGACGGCGATCTTCTGCTCCGCCATCGCCTCGTTGAGCGCGGCCAGAAGCCCGACGTCGAGAGCGAGGCCGCCGGTCATCAGGACCGTGCCCTCCCGCACCTTGATGGCGCGCAGGAGCTTGACCAGCCGCATCGCCATCGACTGATGGATGCCCTTCAGGATGTTCGATGCCGATATCTGCCGCGAGACCATGTTGATGACGTCGGTCTCGGCCAGGACGGCGCAGATCGACGAGACCTTTTCCGGGTTGTCCGCCTGCTTGGAGAGCTCGCCGATCTCCTCCTGCGTGATGCCGAGATAACGCGCGATGTTCTCGAGGAACTGCCCCGATCCGGAGGCGCACTGGGAGGTCATGCGGTAGCCCAGCACCTTGCCGCGCTCGTCGATGATGATGGCGCGGCCGTGCAGCGCGCCGATATCCAGGATGGCCCGGGCCGAGGGCTCCAGAAAAATGCCGCCGCGCGCGTGCGTGGTCATGGAGTAGAAATGGCCGGTGGCGAAGGTCAGGCTTTCGGCGTCGCCCGTGGTGGCGGTGTAGGCGATGTCGTCCTGGCAGACGCCGGCTTCCTCGACCGCCGCCTCGAAAGCCTCGCGCGCCAGCTTCAAGGGGTCGCGCTGCCGGACCTTGGCGGTATGACGGCCAAGCCACCTGGTCTCTCCTTCACCGCCGTCGGCCACATCGAAGATCACGGCCTTGACGGCGCCTGTGCCGACGTCGATCCCCGCGGTGATGGTCATGCCGCCGTCTCCCCCGCTCCGTTCTCGACGGCACGCCGGGCGAAGGCGGCGGCGCCGAGGGCGCCGGTGTAGATGGACGCCGGGTTGATGTTGATGGTGATGTCGCCGTAGTTCTCGTGAATCAGCTTGCGCAGCTCCTTGACCGCGGCCTCGTTGTTGGCCACGCCGCCGGTGAAGGTGAACTGTTCCGTGACCCCGCCCGAGCGCGAGATGATCGACATGGCGCGGAGGATGATGGCGCGGTGGAGCCCAGCCAGGATGTCCTCGCGTTTCTCGCCCAGGGCGAGGCGGTCGCGCAGCTCGGCACCGGCGAAGACGGTGCAGGTCGAATTGATACGTACCGATTTCGTGGCCTTCATGGCCATCGGGCCGAGTTCGTGCAGCCCCATGTTCATCTCGTCGGCGATGTAGCCGAGATAGCGCCCGCAGCCGGCGGCGCAGCGGTCGTTCATCTGGAAGTTCTCGACGATGCCCCGCGGGTCCACCTGGATCGCCTTGGTGTCTTGGCCGCCGATGTCGAGGACCGTGCGGGTCTCGGGGTACATCATATGCGCGCCGAGGCCGTGACAGAGGATCTCGGAGCGGATGTGCTCCTTCGGAAACGGCAGCGTGACCCGGCCGTAACCGGTGCCGACCACATAGGTCTCCTCCAGCTCCATCTCCACGGCCTTGCGCATGGCCTCCTGCGCGATCTTCTCGTCCACCTTCAAGTGCGCATCGCTCTCCACCACCCGATGCAGCGCCCGCCGGTACTTGGCCGCTATGTCGCCTTCCGGCGGGCGGTTCTCGACGTCGATGATGGACTTGTCGTAGAGGTTGAGCAGCGTTTCGAAGGAGACGCCGGCGGTCTTCGCCACCTCCTCGCCGATGTACATGACGCGGGAGCCCGCGATGTCCCGGAAGAAGTCGGACCGGCGCCTGGCGCCGCGCTGGAACATGCCCGGCGCCTCGGCGTTGATGCGCTCGAACACCTCCGTCAAGGCCTCGAGCACGCCCATCTGGCCGTCCCGGATGTGGCTGGCGCAGGTCGCGCGCAGGTCCTCGAGCTGCTCCAGGAACTGTTCCAGGCGGATGTTGAGCTCCAGGTCCTCCATCAGCTCGTCTACGTTCTTGCCGGCAACGGCATCGCCCAGGCCACGGCGGAAGAGGGTGAGGCGGGCGCCGATATGGGCCTCCTGCTTGGCCACCGCGGCCGCCGTCTCGTAGTTGGAGCGCGAGTTCGTGATGCCCTGGCCGAGGACCTCCATGTCGGCGTCCATGAGGACCGCCTTCGTGGTGGTCGAGCCGAGGTCGATGCCGATGTAGCACTTCATGGCGGTCTCCTCCGGCCGCCTCAGGCGGCCCGGGCCGGCGGGCCGCCGCCGCGCCGTTTCTGTTCGATCATCTGGAAGTAGCTTTCCAAGCGGTTCTTGACGTTGGCCGGCGAGAAGTAGCGCGGGTCCACCAGGTCGGTCTCGATGAAGGCGGCCGGCTTGCCGGTACGCTTCTCGACCTCGCGCATCATCATCAGCTGCCCGGCGGAGAAGCTGTTGCAGCTCTTGATCGAGTTCACCAGGAAGCCGTCGGCCCGGTACTGGTCGATGTAGCCCTCGATCATGTCGACCCGGGTCGGCAGGTTGCGGTTCGTGTAGCAGCCCAGGCAGTAGTCGGCGAGGCTCTCCAGCGGCCGGTCCGGATCGTGGCGGAAGCCGTCGTAGTCGTAGACGCCGCCGACCTTGGTGTAGGTGCTGGCCACGACGACGGCGCCCTCGTCGTAGAACATCTTCCAAAAGTCCCGGAAGCTGGTCCAGTTGGGCGGGCCCTCGACGACCAGGCGGTACTTCTCCTCGCTCATGTCACCCTCCGGCGTGACCGGCCCTTCGCCGGCCGCCAGCCGGCCCTCGATCTCCTTGCGCAGGATCTCGTAGTATTCGACTGCGTCGTCGGTGCCGCGGAAGGCAGTGAAGATCGGACCTATGTAGAAAACGCCGCCGAAATAGGCGTCGATCGGGCTCGGCCTGCTCTTGGCGCTCTCGAGCACCCAGACGAAGTTGTCCTCGGCCTCGGCCGACTTGCGCAGGTATTCGCGCAGGCGGTCGATGTCGAACTTGACTCCCGAGACCTCCTCGAAGGTCGGGATCACCTCCTCCTTCAGCTGCTTGACGACATAGTCGCGCATGTTCTGGGTGATCTTGCCATCGCCCTCGTAGGGGACGTGCAGCATCACGGTGCGGCAGCCGTACTGGTCGCGGAGCAGCTCGAACCACTTCATGAAGGTGAAGCAGCCGGTGTAGGAGAGCAGCAGCAGGTCGGGCACCGGCATGGGCTTGCCGTTGGGCGCGATCGCGCCTTTGGCCATGTTGCCGATGTCGGCCTTGACGTAGGTGCAGACGTCTTCCGAGTGGCCCATTTTCTCGGCGTCCATGATCAGGGCGCCCGATTTCTTGCGCATGCCGTTCTGGATCGCGTTGATCTCGGGCAGGTTGTTGAGCATGTCGAAGCACATGACGAGCTCGTTGAGGTTGCCGGGAACGTAGGTCGACGAGACCTTGAGGCCGAGCTCCTGGGCACGGGTCAGCCGGTCGTAGTTGTCGGCGATCATCTCCTTCTGCTTCAGCATCGAAGGCTCTTTGACGACCTCGTCCCGTTCGGTTGCGGTGCTCATGCTTCACCCCACAGTTTGATGGTGTCGGCGAATGTTCCGGCCTGCTCGCGGATTGGCTGCATCTGGCCGGAGTTCTCGGCGTACTTGAAGGATATGTAGGAGATGTTCTCGCGGGTGAGCGCGTTGGCCAGCATCGGCCGGTCCAAGAGCGCCGGATCGCAGAAGCTGGGCGCGGCGAAGATCACGCCCTCGGCGGCGCGCGTGCGCACCGCGTCGATCAGGTACTTGCCCTTGCGCGCGCCGTCGGGCTCGTACTTGGCCGCCGTCTCCGTGGAATGCTTGATGAAGGCCTGCGCCAGGTTCCGGATCGGGTCGCCGTCGCTCGGCACGTCCTTCAGCAGCCAGCGCGTGACCAGCATGTAGTCGTCGTCGACGATGTAGCAGCCGGCGAGCTCGATGGACTTGATCAGGTTGAGCGGCGGCTGCTCGCAGAACGAGCCCTGCAGGATGATACGGCAGTTGTCGCGCATGGGCCGGTCCTCGGCCTCGGCCGCGGCGAG
>CAMYMY010000039.1 GCA_947259625.1 uncultured Kiloniellales bacterium
CCAACCGACAAACACAAAACCGTAACCCCGATACTCCACGGCAATACCCGAGCCGATAGCCGAATAAACCTCCCCGGATTCGCAAACCTGTGCATGTTTAGATCCTAACTTGGAATGGGAGGCCCGTATCGAGGCATTCCGAGAACCGGCGTATCCGGCCCTCGTCGGGCTCCCTCCACTATGGGCGGAATACTATATTCGGAACCAGATTTCTGCAATTGACATAGATCATAAACTTTGCGTCCCCGCCCGAGACCCGGTCCCTGCCGACACAGATCCTCCCCGCCCGGCATGCTAACGCCCCCGATGGGGCTCAGGGATGAAAGTACTCGGGGGTCACGGAGGCCAGGACCTCGACCTTCTCGATCAGGGTATGGCCGACGTGGCGCCCCATCGCATACTGCTCCTCCCGTCCGGCGACCAGAATGCCGTTCCAACTTTGGAAATTCGCATAGGTGGTCGCGAATTCCATGATCGGACGCTCGTCCGCATAGAGGGACCCGCGCGAGTGGCGTATCCGGCCGGCATCCACGTCGATCAAGACAAAAAGGTCGAGGTCCGAGCGCAAGGAAAGTTGCAGCACCCGGAACAAGGCGCCGCCCGGCCCGGCCTCCGTCCCCAGGTCCTTCAGATTTGGCATTTCCTCGAGCAGAAGCAGCGGCAGGGCAATCCGGGCCGCCTGCAACAGCATGGCTTTGTACATCGGACCCGAAATTTCGGAATTCCGGCGCCAGCCGTGTGTGCCGTTCAGGATGCGGACCTCGACTTGCTCACCCGGAAAGGCGATCTCGACGCGCAGCTTGTCGGGGCGCTGGAAAACGCGGGTCAGGGTGGCCGTGGCCCCGCCGCGCGTCAACGACACCGTCTGGCCCGTCTGCCGTACGGTGCGGGCGCGCGACAGTGCGTCCTTGCCGCCATAGACCGCAACGACCCGGTCGACGAAGACCTCGAGGCTCTCTGCCGCCGATCCTGAAACGGGAACTGCGACAAGGCAGACGAGCAACGGAAGAACCTTGTGCAGTGCGATAGCGAACGTCCTTTCGATAGCAGGTGTTTGAATGTTATAATGCTGCTGGACGAGTTGCGAAAGGGGGAAGCTGGTGCCTAATGGCACAATAATATCGTGGGAAAACAGAAGCTTACTAGTTCTATGGACGCTGTGACGGAAGAACGCGCTGGGTTCTGTTGCGACGCTCACGGCGCACCTAACGGCTGTGAGAATTGTGCTATACGCCACGTCGCGCTTTGTGCCCACGTTGAGGGAAATGATCTGGATCAGCTTCGATCCATGTCGTCGAAGGCCCTGTTCCTCAAGGATAGCCTTCTTTTTGAACAGGATACCCGGATCGAACGCGTGTTCTTCGTCATCGAGGGGATGGTCAAGCTCTATCGCCTACTGCCGGACGGCCAGCGCCAGATCACCGGGTTTCTCGGCCCGGGCGATGTCCTTGGCGGAATCAAGCGGCAGGCAGGCGCACACTGCACGGCCGAAGCCATAACCGATGTCAGGGTCTGTGCCTTCAATAGGACGGACTTTCTGCGATTCCTTCAAGACCACGCGGATCTCTGTTTCAGGTTGCTGATCACTGCGACCGATGAAATTGAGGCCCAGCAGGATCACATCACGCTGCTCGGGCGCAGACGCGTGGGTGAGCGGCTGGCGGCGTTTCTGTTGGTCTCCAACCATCGCTGGCCGTTGAACGGCGGCATCAATCCGGCCGTTTCCCTGCCCATGACCCGCGCCGATATCGCGGACCACCTCGGACAGACCGTGGAATCCGTGAGCCGCGCGTTCAAACAGCTCAGGACCCTCGGCTACATCGATTTGCCGAAACCCAATCTGGTCATCCTTAAGAACGTTCCGGCCCTATACGGCCTGGCCGGCTTCGACGAGATGCCTTCGCAGCATATCGCGCTCGGCCTTTAGGCGCCCTGTCCGCGCCTTCCCCCGGACCCTTCGAGGCCCGAAATACTCAGTCCGCCTGCTTCTTTAGGTGGCGTTCCTTGGCGCGCTGGAGCTGCTCGGCGTAGGTTTCGCAGGGATCATCCTCGTCCGCGCGCGGCGTAAACCAGACGAAGTCGAAGGGTAGAAGGGTGCCTTGGAACCGGGCCGCATAGGCCGCCGGGTCGCTTTCCTCCGGGTCGACCTCGATCAGACCGATAGACGTCACCCGCTTCTCGGGCGCCATGCGCCGCAGGTGCCAGGGCACGCCCCGGTCGGTGCGGGTGTGGCCGCCGCCGGCGATGAGGACCGCCCCATCCCTGCCCGGCAGGCTTGCTCCACGCACCAAGGCGCCGGCCATATGGCCGTCCTTCGCAACCGTAACCGTCACCATCGGGTCGACCATCGAATCCGGAAGCTGATTGCAGTGGGTCTCCACGATCTCCAAGCGCAGGTTGGCGGCCTCCTGGGGCGGCAATGGCCGTTCGAGGCCGAGCGAGTCCACCTGGGCCGCACCGAGGGCCTCGAGCCCGTCCTTGGCGACCGCCCGTACCGTCCGGCGTGGCAGGCTCGCCGGCAATAGCGGGGCGTCGCCGTCGAGCGCCGCCTGCGCGATGGGCTGATACATGGCCCAGTCGGGCCAGCCGCTCCGCGCCCAAGCCACGGCCTCGCCAAGGCCGGCGGCATCCCTGCCGTGGCTGGCCAAATACCTTGCCAAGGCGTCCTGTTGGTCGGTGCCGAACATCTCGAAAGCCACAGCCAGCCGCCGGCCGCCTCTCACCATGCGGCCCAGAAGCCAAGCCTGGATGCGGTGATGGTCCACGTTGTCGTGTTTTTCCCCGAGCAGCGCGAACGGGGACTGCAGCAGGGCGGCCACGACCGCCTCGGGCTCGGCGAACCGGTTTTCCGCGGGCTGCCAGATTCGACCCACCAGGGGGTGTTCCAGAGCGGAAGTGGACGCCCAGGGCGGCCCCGGCGGGACAAGCGGGTCGACGCGAGCGTCTTCGCTCGCCAAGCACCCCCCTAGCACCGCCAGAAGAGGCGCAAGACACAGCCAGGAACGCATTCTAGATACCTCATAACGCTCTGCGGCGACCGAAACCAAGACAGCACGATTTGGCGGGTCGCCGGAAATCGAGCGATTCCACCAACAAATCGATCATGCCTGGCGAGGCCGTTTGGGACAAGCTCCGGCGCGGGCCGTCGCTGGTTGCCTCGTGTCGTTGGCCGGGTCAGGAACCATAGCGAGCGGTGTCGCGGGCAGCCCAGTCTACTCCATGAG
This sequence comes from uncultured Kiloniellales bacterium, assembly GCA_947259625.1. Classification (GTDB taxonomy): domain Bacteria; phylum Pseudomonadota; class Alphaproteobacteria; order Kiloniellales; family JAKSDN01; genus CAMYKD01. The sequence continues at coordinate 3,225 of CAMYMY010000039.1, forward strand.
AGCGAGTTATGACCACGTAAATTTACCTAGTTAATTTTGTTAGATTTCGTTAGGAAACTATTAACCTTAAAAAGCTAGCTTTTTAGCATGAAGCAGTGTAGCAATAGTCTATGTAGCCCATATATCGATAGGCCGCTTCGCACCTTGCGGCAGGCCTGTGCGGACCGTTGCCCCGATAATACGGGCGGTGGGCGCAGCTGTGCCAACTGTCCGCTTGTTGCTTCTTGGCCACCCAAGGCGCCGAATATCCAACCGGCCATCGTCGCCGAGCCTTGCGCCGCAACCCGGTCGAAACGTCTCAGGGCCACCTGATTCGGCCAATCCCCCAGTTAAGAAGGGCAATGTTCCGACGATTGTGGCTTGGTCCGGCGCCCTTGCCGTCATGGCCTGGGTCCGCCGCTTTGCGCACCCTGGAACGGTGGCCGCCAAGACCGCGGCTATGGTTCGGGCTCAGCGGTCCTTCTCGATGACCTCTTTGAGGACCAGCTTGTCCAGCGTGAGGTCGGCGACCGCCTTTCGAAGCCGGGTGTTTTCCCGCTCCAGTTCCTTCAACCGCTCGGCCTGGTCGACCTTGAGGCCGCCGTACCCCTTGCGCCAACGGTAGAATGTCTGCTTCGTTGTGCCGAGCGCGGCACAGACTTGGCCGACCGTGCATCCGCTCGCCAACAAGGCCTCCGCCTCCCTGAGCTTGTCGATGATCTGCTCGGGGCTGTGCTTCTTGTTACGTGCCACTTGACCCTCCTATGGGGGCCCTCCCTTTGGCCTTCGGGACGGGCCCCGTTCGAGGGAGCAGACCAGCAAAGCCGACAGCGACGCCGCTATGACCACACGGGAGAGGCTAGCTGCCGGACCAAACCGATCGTACCGTTCTTGCCAGACTGAACTGGATGACCTTCCGACACCCTTCCCGGCCGGGCGTACCGTCCTCACCGGGATAGCCTCCTCGGCAGGCGGTCACACCCTCGACGACCGGGTGATCCGGACAGGGTTGCCGCGCACAGCTTGATTCCTTCCGCAAACAGGGCGCCCATTTGACCCTCCGGATATCTTATGGGCATTCGCCGTTCCTCTTTGTCCTTGTCATTCGGCCAGCAGCGGCATCTTCTCGTTGTCGGCCGCTCTTGGCATGGCCTGCTTGTCGGCATCATCCCAGGGCGGAAACAGCCGCGTAAGCACCCAGAGCAGTCCGAAGGGAGCGAGCATGACGAAGATCGCGGCCAAGAGGCTCTCGCGACCGAGCAGTGGCGGGGTATAGCTCAACAAGCCCTTCAGGGTCTTGGAGATCATTTGGCCGCCGATCACCACGTTCCACCGCATCATGAACACGGACATCAGGACCAGCAGGGCCGAAACGACGGCCCCGACCACAAGCGTCCTTCCTCCGACCTTTCCGAAGATCAGGAAGGCCAGTATGCCGATCGGGAGGAAAGCGCCGATGCCGAACTGTAGGACGAAGTAGGGGACGAACAAGGGTCCCGAGACAAAAACCAGGATCAGCTCTATGCCTTCCCGGGCCTTGTAGATAACATTGGCGTACTCCACGCCCTCGAGCAGCACGCCGAACATCAAGAAGCCCCACAGCGAGCCGGCCAAACCCCTCACGCAGGGGATGTTGACCGGGACCTTGCGCCACAGCGACGTCACTACGTGGAGGACGATCAGTAGGGCGAACCCTGACACGACGGCCGAGAAGAGGAAGATTACCGGCATAAGGTCCGAGCCCCACCACTCGCGCGACTTCAATGAGCCGAAGACGAACCCGACATAACCGTGCAAGCCATGCGCGGCCGGAACGCCGATCACCGCTAGGACGAACAGCCACTTGTGGTCATAGATGCGGGCCTTCTGCGAGACGTCATCCGACCAGAGCGTGACCGCGCCGTAGAAGAGTTTCCCCAGTCCCGTCGCGTTCTTGGCCCTGGCCACGTTGTCTTCGCGGAAGACGAAGAAGCACTCCAGCACCAGGAGACAGACATAGAAGGCGGCGAAATAGCCGAAGGCCGCGAAGGCGGAGGTCCAATGGGGGGTGATCATCGCGTTGAAGGCCCGCTCGGGATGCCCCAGATGAAGCAGCAACGGGAGCGGCACGAAGATCATGAAGCTCAGCGCGGTCAGCAGAGCGAACCGCGCCAAGGGTTTGTACGTCTGCATGCCGAACACGTGATAGAAGCTCGAGACCGAGAAGGCGCCGGCGACCAAGCCCGTCATGTACGGATAGACGGCGATCATCACCGACCACGGGAACACCGTCTCGTTGGGAAAGACGTAGCCGATGTAGGGCGAGATGTTTAATACATGCTCCATCATTGCACCTCTTTATCGATCCCGATGTAGAAGCAGTTCGGCGCGTTCCCCGTCTCGGGTTTGAGCACCGACACGCGGTTGTTGCGGATAAATTCGCTGATCGGGCTGGCCGGGTCGTTTCGATCGCCGAAGATGCGCGCGCCGACCGGGCATACCTCCACGCAGGCCGGTTGCAGCCCCTTGGTGATGCGGTGGTAGCACCAGGTGCACTTCTCGGAGGTCTGCGTCTCGGTGTTGAAGAACCGGGCGCCATAGGGGCACGCCTGGACACAGTATTCGCAGCCGATGCAGTATTTTTCGTCGATCAGCACGACACCGTCCTTGGTCTTGTAGGTGGCACCGGTCGGACAGACCTGCACGCAGGCCGGGTGGGTGCAATGGTTGCAGATCTTGGGCACGAAGAAGGCCTTGTCCACCTTCTCGTCCTTGTAGCGGTTGTCGAAGCGATAGACTCCCTCCGCCCCGGCAGCCGCGATATTCTGCGGGTCGGCCTGGCTGTCGACCAGCGCGCGTTCTTCTCCCTCGAGGTAGACATAACGCTCGACCCAGGTGCGGAAGTGATGGGCGTCGGGATTGGTGCCGTTCTCGGCCTTGCAGGCTTCTGCACACCGCAGGCAGCCGATGCAGCGAGTGGCATCCACCCCGAACGCCCATCGGTGTTTGGTCCAGTCGTAGTCCGCCGTGGGAAACGATTGCGCGGATGCGGCCTCTTTCTTGTCCAGGAGGCTCCCGGCGCCCAGCATGGCGCCTGCGGAAACGACGGTCTTTCCGATCATGTTGAGAAATGCGCGCCGTTCGGTCTTGGGCGGGGCTTTCTTTCGCTTCACGACCTCGTTCCTCCATAAAGCGCCGAGCTTGTCGCCGGCCTCACTCGCGGGTTACAAATCGCCTTACTCGCCGCCCAACGCTGCGTAGTGCGCGGCCAGGTCCATGATGTCCTGATCGTCCAGGGCCCCGGCGATCATGTTCATCATCGCGTTCTCCGCCGCTCCGGTCTTGTAGTCGCGCATCCGCTGGGCCAGGAATTCGGCCTGCTTGCCCGCCAAGGGCGGAGAGTCCTCGGTGCCGAGGCCGTCCTCCCCATGGCAGCCGGAGCACTGGGCCACCAGGGCGTCGGCCCCGGCCGGGCCGCCCGCGACCCCGCCGATCTTGGGAGAATGCGGGTTGTGACAGGCGATGCATTGCTCTGTGCCGGCGTGTTCGGCCACATCGATCTGCGGCTGGGCCGCGGGCCTTGTCGGCATGGCCTCGTGGCACAGGGTGCACAGACGCACCGTATCGGTCGGAACGGTCATCTTGCCGGAAATCGGGTGTTCTCGGGCCGCTTCGTGGCAGACCTCGCACTTCACTACTGTCGCGTGCACGCCGGCCGACCAGTCGGCATGCCGCTCCTCGTGGCACCCTTGGCAATAATCCGTGCCCTGGTATTGCGGAGTCAGCGCGGCGATTTCGACCACCGAGTCAGCCCGGTAGTGGCCGTAGCGGTAGAAGGAATCGTCTGTGAAATACGACTTCGCGGCGGCCACCACCACAGCGGCTACAATCATCAGAAGAATGAGCCGAATACCGTGCTTTGGCATGGCGGGCCCCTTTTGGCAAGTTGACAGGCCGGAACCGGTAGGTTTGATCACGGCGCAGTCTATGGATGTACAAGCGAAATGTAACCGGCCGAAGGAAGGGTTTTAATACTGTACTTAGGTGCTGCCATGACTGTACTTTGGTACAGGGTCGACGCGTGGGAATGCGGCTGCCGGCCAGCGGCGGCAGGATGATGCGGCGCCTCCATGGAGCGGCCAACTGGCCGCCATCAACGCCTGCCGCTATACTCGCGGAAGCGGGTCTCGAGCCGCGCGACGGGCCATGGCCAAGGCGGCGACCGGCGTTTCGGGGTATCGGAAATGGGCGAACTGGTTCGAATCCTGATCGCGGACGATCATCCGGTCGTCCGATTCGGTCTCACGCAAATGCTCGAGGCAGAGCCCGATTTCGCCGTGGTGGGCGAGGCCAGTGACGCGTACGACGTTGTCGAGAAGATACGGGGGCTCGAACCGGACGTCACCGTGCTCGACATGGAGATGGGCGAGGCGCACGGCGTGGATGCCCTGCGCGCGCTACGAGCCGTCGATCAGGCCGCGCGCGTGATCATCTACACGGGATACGATGATACCGAGCGGATCGTGGAGGCCGTACACCTCGGGATTCAGGGCTACTTGCTGAAGGATATGGGCGGCAAGGAGCTCGTCAGTGCGATTCGAGTGGTACACTGCGGCGAGACGGTGTTTCAACCGACGGTCACGACCAAGTTGCTGGAGCATATGCGCCGCGAATCCAGCCCGAGCGGAACGCTGCCGGAGCCGCTCAGCGGGCGGGAACGGCAGGTCCTGGCGCTGATGGCCGAAGGCCAAAGTAACCAGGACATCGCCGATGCCCTGCACATCAGCGAGCGCACGGTCAAGTTTCACGTGAGTTCCATACTGGCGAAGCTTGCCGTAAAAAACCGCACGGAAGCGGTCATGGCCGCGATCAAGCACGGGATGGTCGATCCGGAAATCGCCTCGGGTTAGGTCAGCTTCGCCCGTTCGGCGGCCAGGGCCTGCTTGGCGCGTTCGAACTCTTTGCCCAGGCGGCTCAGGGTGGTGTCCGCCCCATCCAGTGAGCCGGCACGCGCCGCCATCTGGAGCGCCCCGCAAAGATCCACCATGGCGGTTGCCCCGACCTGGAGGGAGCCCGCCTTCAGAGCATGGGCCTCCCGGCCGAGCAGGTCCGGTTTCCGGCCGTCCAGGGCCCCGCGCATGGTTTGCAGACGGGACTCCGAGTCGTCCACGAAGAGGGTTATGAATCTGTCCATCACGGCTAGGCGCTCGGTCCTGTCCTTGGCGCGCAGATGGGCCCAGGCCCGGGGGTCGAGCGTGCCACCGTTCGGGCTGCCGGCGTCGTGCGACTCGGCCTTTTCGGACCCATTCCCGGCAACCTTCGGCAGCCACGATTTCAACTTGGCCGCCAGCGTATCCAGGTGCAGCGGCTTGCCGAGGTGGTCGTCCATGCCGGCCTCCAGACAGCGGGCGCGGCCATCGCTGCCTGCCACCGCGCTGGCGGTTATGGCTATGACGACCGTGTGCTTGTCACCGTTCTCCCGGCCCCTGATCTCGCGCGTGACCTCGTAGCCGTCCTTGCCGGGCATGTGGCAGTCGAGGAGGACGATGTCATAGGGATTGGCCTCCAGGGCCGGCAGCACCGCGAGGCCGTCCTCCACCGCGTCGGCCTGGTAGTGTAAGGTGCTCAGCATGTCCAGCAGGATTTCCCGGTTCAGCGGATTATCCTCCGCCACCAGAATGCGCACGGCCTGGGCCCCATTGGCACTTGCGGCCGGCGCAGCCTCCGCGGCCGGCGGCTCGGCCACCCGCGGAGCGGAGCCGACTACGTCGCAACCAGGCGCCCCAAGCAGGCTCTCCCGCAACCGCCATTGAACGACCGGTTTCTGGACGCAGGACACCCGGCCTGCTCGAGCGAGGGCGTCTTCATCGAGGAGGTGCGCTGCCGAAGCCAGCACGACGAGGCGGGCCTCCCCGATATCGCGGTCGGCCTGGATCTGGCGGGCCAGCAACAGACCGTCGGTGCCGGGCATGTCGACATCGATGACGACGAACCGGTAGGGCTCGCCCTCTGCCGTCGCCCGCCACAGACAGTTTTTCGCGTCCTCGGCCCCGGCCGCGGTGTCGGGGCGCATTCCCAGCGATTCCAGGTAATTCCCAAGCAAGCGCCGGACCGTCGGGTTGTCGTCGACCACCAGGACCCGCCGATCCCGGAGATCGGGGGCCTCCTCACGCGATTCGCCGGTCGATGCCTGCAGCTTGTGCAGGGGTAGATCGAACGAAAAGGTGGAGCCCTTGCCCAGTACGCTCTCGAATTCGATCTGGCCGCCCATGTTTTCCACCAGGCGCTTGCAGATCACCAGACCCAGGCCGCTGCCGCCGAAGCGGCGAGTGGTCGACTCGTCGACCTGGCTGAAGGGCTTGAACAGCCGCTCCTTCTCCTCGGACGAGATTCCGATCCCGGTATCCTGCACGGAAAAGCGCAGTGCCTCTTCGCCGTGGCTGTCCTCGCCCCGTGTCACCAGCAAGACCACCTCTCCGCACTTGGTGAACTTGACCGCGTTGTCGACGAGGTTGATCAGTATTTGGCGCAGTCGGTAGGAATCCCCGGTCACCCGGATCGAAGGGTCCACCTCGACGAGACACACCAGCTCGATGCCCTTGCCATAGGCGCGGTGGCCCAGCAAATCCAGCACGGTCTCGACCACCTCGCCAATCTCGAAGGACACCTTCTCCAGGACGATTTCATCGGCCTCCATTTTGGAGAAATCCAGGATGTCATCGATGATGCTGAGCAGCACGTCGCCGCCGTTCCGGATGGTCTGGACGTAGGCCTGTTGTTTGGGAGTGAGCTCGGCGGTCAGCAGCAGATCCGTCGCGCCGATCACGGAGTTCATCGGAGTGCGGATCTCGTGGCTCATGTTGTTCAGGAAAAGCGACTTCGCGCGTGCGGCCACTTCCGCGGCCTCTTTCGCCTTGGTCAGTTCGACGTTCTTTGCTTCGGCCTCCGCGAGGATCGCGTTGAACGGGCTGATCAACTCGCTCAGTTCGTCGGCCTCGTCCTTGGTGACCCGCACCGAATAATCGTCCTCGAGGGAGGCCGCCTTGGCGGCGCCGACGAACCGCTGTACGCGGGCAGCAATGCGGCGCTCGAACCGACGTGCCAGCAAGAACGCCCAGGCGAAGGCGCCCGTCATGACCAGCGCCCCCACCAGCATGATGGACGCGACGTGTTCGTAGACCTGCATCAGACTGACACTGAGGGAGACCGCCCCGACCCTCCGATCGTTCGTCAGGATCGGCACCACGCCGGTCACGCGCGTGCCCTCGAATCGGGTGCCGGGCGAGGGCCTCTCCAGCATGGACGCGTCACCTGCGCCCGCACTGACATAGCGCGCTATGAGCTTGCCGTTGGCGTCATAGATCGCCGCCGCAAGGACGTCCTCGTGGATGCTCCACAATGCCAGCTCCCGCTTGACCGCGAGGACATCATCGGATTCTACCGGGGTACCGACATGCTTGGCGATGTGGGCGGCTTTTTGCGTCAGTTCGTGGAGGGTCGCCGAGTAGTCGACCGTCGCCTCGTAGGCGATGAACACCAAGCCCGCCAGGACCAGCGGCAGGCCGCTGACCAGGAAGACCATGAGCCGCAGCTTGCGGTTGGGGGAGAGCTTTCCCAGCAGACGCATGATCATGTTCCACTGGGCTTGGTCTTGCGGTCAAGCCGCCGCACGTCGCCGGCGACCCCGCGGGGGTCTGCGGTAGGTGCGGTCAGCAAGACCAATCGCCCCACGGCGGTCCCGGGAATTTCTCCATGGCCAGCCCCGGGTCGGACCGGGAGGAGGGTCCGCCGACCGGGCCTGCGGGGTTGTGGACACGATCCGGTTTCACGACCTTCTGCATCCTTATGCACCTGACCCGGCCCAGGCCCATGCGGGTCCCTATTGCGCGGCGCCCCTGGCGTAGTAGGCGGCCAGCTTGAGGATATCCGCCTCGTTCATCGCGAAAGACATCGCGAACATCATGGGGTCGCCGCGTTCGCCGCCGTGATAGTGCTTCAGCGTCTTGATCAGGTAGGCCTGGGACTGGCCGGCCAGGATCGGGAATCGCGGGTCCGTGCTGTTGCCGCCGGGCCCATGGCACCGGTTGCACTTCTCGGCCCATTCCTTGGTCGTGAGCGGCTTGAGCACCGGCAGGGCCTTGGGGGCCTTCGCCGCGTAAAAGGCCGACATGTTGGCGATGTCGGTCTTATCAAGCGCCGCCACGACGTCCCGCATCACGTCGTGGTCTCGCGCGCCGTCCTGATACGCCACGATCGCCGCGGCCAGATACTCCGAGTCCAGACCCGCGAGCCTCGGGGTTTTCGGGTCTTCGACATTGCCGTCTTCGCCGTGGCACACGGCACAGGCCGCGGCAGGGGCCCGCCCGGCGAAAGAGTCGCCGACCATCGGGGTCTCTGCCCGTAGCGGCTTCATGACGGCATAGTAGAACGCGATTTCTTGGATTTCGGCGGTGCTGAACGGCTCCACGAACGCCTGCATCATGTCGTGCTTTCGCGATCCCGTCTTGTAGGCGTTTAACGCGTCCACCATGTACTCGGCGTGTTGACCCGCCAGGCCGGGACTGCCGGGCTGGTCGCTGTTGCCGTCCTCGCCGTGGCAGCCGGCACAGGCCTCCGTCATCGCCTTGACGGCCGCGAAAGGATCCTCCTCCTCGGGCGGCGCGTCGCTCTTCGCGGCCTGCGCCGCGACCTGGGTAAAGGGCGTCAGGCTGGCGTAATAGGCCGCGACGTTGGACATCTCCTCGCCGCTGAGCGTGCTGACGGCCACTGTCATGGCCACCATGAAGTCGCTTACGCGCCTGCCGTCTTTGTATTGCTGCAATGCTGTTGACATGTAGTCGGCATGCTGACCGGCCAGATGCGGCACCTCGGGCGCCCCGCCCATCCCCTCCGGGCCGTGGCAAACGGCGCAGTGCTTGTCGGCCGTTCTTTTGCCGGCCTCGACATCGCCGGCCGCGGCCGTCTGGAGCGCCGCGCCGACGATCAGCGCCGTGCAGAACGTCATTGCCAAAGCGGTCCTTATCGTTAGTCGTTCGAACATGTCCATAAAGTCCCTTGCATGTCGCCGCATCGTCACGCGGCGCCCGAACTCTCCTGCCTTCGCAGACCGGTCCGCCTGGCGTGTCACACCGTGGTTGCTTCGCCCACCGGTTTCTCCACCGAATACTTCGAGAACCAAATCTGGTACATCGAGACCACCCACTGGAAAGCGAAGCTCAATCCCATTAGCCCGCCGCCGAGGATCACGGCATAGGCGAAGGGCGGGAAAACCTTCGTCACGTACCAGGACAACACGTCTATGATGATGGCGAGAAAGGGCAGGGCGACGACCAGCGATTTGAACCAGACTGGGCGCACGAAGGCATGGCTGAAGATCAGGCCCATGATGAAGAAGATGAAGGTGATGCCGAACAGGTGGATGTGGGAGACGCGGATCAGGGTGAAGACGTCCATCCCGGTATCCACCTCGGCCAGCTTGGCGACCTCTTCGTAGCCACCGACGTTGGGAATGTGCGGATTGCTGCCGTCATGGCAGGACAGGCAACGTTTGTCGAAGATAGGCTTGATCCGGTTGTCGTACTCCTTCTCGTCCAGGCCCCGGCGGACCCAGCCGACGATGTCTCCCCTCTCGTCGGTCGGCAGCATGCCGGACATCGGACCCAACAGGGCCGCCTCGAGCTTCGTCGCGTCCTCGCTGCCGCTATAGGCAATCGCAATGTCGTCTACCGACATACCCGGACTGCCGTCGCGCCCGGAATGCGAATTGTAGAGGTGCACCATCGCGAAGAGATAGGCCAAACCCAGTACCAAGAGCGTCCCCGTGAAGAGGGTGCGCATGCTGAGCGGGAACTCCGAGTAATGGAAAAACATCCTGTGAACTTGAGGCATCTTCTAATTCCCCTCTTCCTGGGCACACCAAGAACCGACCCGTTCAACTACCCCCGATCTCACACCCGGGCACTTTGCCCCAAGCGGTGACCTCCTGCACGCGGCTTGAACAGCCAGATCCACCTTCCCCCATCGCGCGCTGCCTTGGAGGCGGCAGCGGAACCCAATAAACAGGGCCCAGCTTGCCCGGCGGAAGTTAGCCGCTTCACTCGCGCAACGTCTTGACATAGATCAATTGCGTTGCACCAGGCACCAACTAGACTATTCCCTAGGGTGGCTTGGCACCTCTTGCTCCACGAACAGAGTATCCGGGGGGGATGACTTGTGACAGGTCTGCGTAACATGCGTATCATGAAGCGGGCATCATCCGTTACGCCAAGTGCCGGTTTCTGCTACGATCCCACGAGCGACTTGTCCGCGCTGGAACAATGGCTCAGTAAAGGGGAGTTACCATGATCACTCGGTGCCGCATTGGCAAGCTCGCTCGGGGTGCTATCTTTTCTACCATGCTTATGGCCGGAACCTGGTCGTCCGACGCAATCGCACAGGACGTGATCAGCTTCACGGAGGACGTCTTTCCGGTCATCGAGCTCCGGTGCCTGGAATGCCATCAGCCGGGCGGGCCCGGCTACGAAAAAAGCGGCCTTGACCTCCGATCTTACAAGGGGCTCATGAAGGGCACCAAGCATGGTCCGATCGTGGTGCCGGGAAGCGCCTTCACGAGCAACCTGATCGCCGTGATCGACGGGCGAACGGATCCGTCGCTGCGCATGCCCCACAACCGCAAGAGAATGTCGAAGTGCGAGCGGCTGCTGCTCCGCTTCTGGGTCAGCCAGGGCGCCAGGGACAACTGAGTCTCCATGCCCGGCCAAGGTGCGAGGAACCGAGCGACCGAAACCTTGCGTTACGCCATCAGACACACGCGTCTCGCGCAGACATTGCGCATGCGCTTGTCACCCCTGGTCGCGGGGGGCAGCTGCTCGAGGGGGGAACTGACAATGCCACAAGGGCCGTGAGCGATTTTGCCGAAGAGTTCCGCGCGGTGTGATCCGGGGCAGCGATGTCCGGTCCGCCGTCGCCAGGGACGCTTCCCCGATAATCGATTGAGGATATGAACCTTAAGGAGACTGCAGATGACGAGGACTTGGTTGATTGTTGCGGCCGCTGTCATGGCCTTGGGTATGGCGGGTACGGCACAGGCCGCCGGTGATGCCGCCGCCGGTATGGCGAAGGCCAAGAGCTGTGCCGGCTGCCACGGCGCCAAGGGCGAGGGCGTGAAGAAGAACCCGCCCCTCGCCGGCAAGGACGAAGCGGCGTTTGTCGCCGCCATGAACGACTACAAGTCGGGCGCCAAGAAGCACAGCATGATGAACATGCTGGCCAAGAAGTTGGGCGACGCGGACATCGCCAATCTGGCCGCGTACTACGCGTCGCTGAAGTAGAGCCGATCCGAGCGCAGTGTGGCCGGAACCCAAGTTCGATCCGGGGTACATCGCGTGAGACACGAAAGCAGACCGCGCGCCACAGTGCGCGCGGTCTCGCTTCGGCGAAGGGGCCGCGGAACGGGGGACTATGGGCGCGGGCGCGGCGATACTCGCCCGTAGATCTGCCGACCGACCGCCTCCGCGTTGCGCCCGTCCTCCCACAGCATGAGGACGGCGCCGCTTCTGCGGCTGAAGGCGACCGCCGGATGGCGCTTGACGCCGGGCACTTGACGGTCGGAGACGAGAAATTCCTCGGACATCTTGCCCCGGGGCGTCACGAAGCGGCCGTAGATGTCCATGTTCGCGGCCCTGCGGTCGCGCCGGCGGTCTTGCCACACGATCAGAAAGCGTTTGCCGTTCGGATCGTAAGAGACGGCCGCGGACTCCTGGGAGTATTTCTCGGCGGCAACCGGAAAGGCAGGGCCCTTGAGCCGACCCGAACGGCCGTCGATCAAGGCGCCGTAAACATCCAGGCGCCGCTCGGCGTAGTTCCGCTTGCTGGCCCAGGCGACGAGAAAGACGTCCTCGTCCGGGGCGAAGGCCGCCGCATAGAGCGACGGCCGCCGGCAGCCCTCCTTCTCGGCCGTGATCACGATGCGCGGGCGCTGGGGCGTCCTTCGGTCGTCGATGAAGGTCGC
>CAMYMY010000040.1 GCA_947259625.1 uncultured Kiloniellales bacterium
ATGAGCGGGCTCGTCTGGCCGGGCCCGGCGGCGATTTCGGCGAGTGCGGCGATCACCCCGCAGAGCAGAAAGAAAAACAGGAAGCGGCCGTGGCCCATAGCGTCCTCGACGTTGTCGCCGAAGACCCAGAGGTAGGCCATATTGAAGCCCAGATGCAGCACGTCGCCGTGCAGGAACTGATGCGTGATCAGCGTGGCCAGCGGTGGCACGAGAGTAAGATCGGCAGACAGATCGGCTTGGCCGGTCAGGGCCGCCGGGATCATGCCGAGCCCGAGCATCAGGCGCTGCACCTCGCCCGGCTCGGCGCTCGCCTCGAGCAAATAGACCAGCACACAGGCCAGGATCAGCCCCCAGGTGACCCAGGGGGTCTTGATCAGGACCCGGGGCGTCTTGTCGTGCAGCGGAATAAACACGGTGACTCTCAGGCCTCGGCCGGCATGTCGCCCGGATAGCCGGGCAGGTCTTCGTCCAGGTGAAGCCAGGGCAGGCGGCCGTCGGTCCAGATGTGGTGATCGGCGCGCAGGCTCTCCGGCCGGTCGAGCGTCCCCACCGTCACGTCCATGATGTCCGGGTGGCGTTCGGACCAGAAGGTGAGTTGGGCGCCGCATCGCGGGCAGAAGCGCCGCTCGGCCTGCGCCGAGGAACGGTAGACCCGGGGCTCGCCCTTGGTGAAGGCGAAACGGTCGCGCGCGACGCTGACCCAGGTCGCGACCGCGCCGCCGCCGGAGCGCCGGCACATCTTGCAGTGGCAGTGCACCGCCGGGCCGACAGGCCCGCCGATGCGATAGCGCAACGCCCCGCAGAGACAGCCGCCTTCGGTGGTTTCGTCCTGGTTCATCGCTTTGCGGTCCTTGGTCATCCGTCACAAGCGCCCGAAAGCGCCGCTTAGGGGCCGGTGCGCGGCGTGGTGATCAGCGTGGTCGTCAGCTTATCAGAACTTACCTTGACGCGGTGTTTATGGAAGCCGGGAAAGCCTTCGCCGGGTCGTGTGCCCCGCAGCCCTTCAAACGAAGGTTAACCCCTTCTCAAACTCCCTGTGCCGTTCAGGCCATGAGCTCGCAGACCACCGGGGTGTGGTCCGAGGCCTTGGGCTTGCCCCGCGGCTCGCGGTCGATCTCGCAGGTCGCGAGCCGGTCCGCCGCCTGGGGCGACAGCAGGAAATGGTCGATCCGGAGGCCGTTGTCGTTGTCGAAGGCGCGCGCCGTATAGTCCCAGTAGCTGTAGACGTGGGGGGTCGGGTGCAGGGCGCGCCAGGCCTCTGTCAGGCCCAGGTTGACCAGGCGCCGGAAGGCCTGCCGGCTCTCGGGCCGGCACAGGGCGTCGTTCCTGAAGCCTTCGGGATCGTAGACATCGTCGTCGCTCGGGCAGATGTTGTAGTCGCCGCCCAGCAGGACGGGCCGCTCGCTCTCGAGCAGGGTCCGGGCATGGGCCTCGAGCCGCGCCATCCAGCGCAGCTTGTAGGGGTACTTCTCGCTCTCGACCGGGTTGCCGTTGGGCAGGTAGAGCGCGGCCACGCGCAGGCCGAAGGTGGAGCCCTCCAGATAGCGCGCCTGTTCGTCCTCCGGGTCGCCCGGCAGGCGCCCGACCAGGTTCTCGATCGGTTGTTTCGAGAGAACCGCGACGCCGTTGTAGCTCTTCTGTCCGACCGCCGCGCAGTGATAGCCCAGCGCCTCGAGCTCAAGCCGGGGAAAGTTCTCCTCGACGCACTTCAGCTCCTGGAGCAGAACCACGTCGGGCGAGGCGCTTTCCAGCCAGTCGAGCAGGTTCGGCAGGCGCGCCTTGATCGAATTGACGTTCCATGTAGCGATCTTGACCATGGCCGGCTCACCGAAAGCAAAGGGCCCACGGCGTGAGCGTGGGCCCCATGTCTAGCACAGTTCGGCCGGCCGGTTCAGATCGAAAACGAGGATCCGCAGCCGCAGGACGAAGTGGCCTGGGGGTTGGTGATCTGGAAGGAGGCGCCGATCAGGTCCTCGACGAAGTCGATCTGCGAGCCGTTCAGCAGGTCGAGCGAGACCTCGTCGACCACCACGGTAACGCCGTCGCGCTCGAAGGTGCGGTCGTCCTCACCCACGGCGTCGTCGAAGGAAAATCCGTACTGGAAGCCCGAGCAGCCGCCACCCGAGACCGAGACGCGCAGCATCAGGCCGTCCCGGCCTTCCTGCCCGATCAGCCAAGCGACCCGCTTGGCCGCGTTTGCGGTAACCTCGACCCGGGGGCATTCAGGGGCGCTGCTCATGTCGTTCATTCGTACTTTTCCCTAGGGACCGGCAGTATACCCTATTTAGGCGCCGGGAGGGGATTTTCAAAGGCTGAGTCGTTGCCAGGCGCGGGCCGTGGGGGGTAGGGTCCGGCCATGAGCTCCCCCGAAACCGCGCCCTATGCCTGCCGGCCGGAGCAAAGCCGCGGCCGGCCGGTCGCCGAGCCGGACAGCCCGACCCGCTCGTGCTTCCAGCGCGACCGGGACCGGATCGTCCATTGCGGGGCCTTCCGGCGGCTCAAGTATAAGACGCAGGTGTTCGTCTACCACGAGGGCGACTACTACCGCACGCGGCTCAGCCACTCGATCGAGGTCGCCCAGATCGCCCGCTCGATCGCCCGGGCGCTGGCCCTGAACGAGGACTTGGCCGAGGCGCTGGCGTTGGCCCACGACCTGGGGCACACGCCCTTCGGCCATGCCGGCGAAACGGCCCTGGCCGAGGCCATGGCGCCCTTCGGCGGCTTCGACCACAACGAGCAGACGTTCAGGGTGCTCACCCTGCTGGAGCGCCGCTATGCCGAGTTCGACGGCCTCAACCTGACTTGGGAGGCCCTGGAGGGCACGGTCAAGCATAACGGCCCGCTCGCCGGCCCGAAGGCGGAGGACCGCCCGGTGCCCGAGACCATCGCCCGCTTCTGCGATGCCTTCGACCTGGAGCTGGAGAGCCATGCCGGGGCCGAGGCGCAGGTCGCGGCGCTCTCCGACGACATCGCGTACAACAGCCACGACATCGACGACGGTCTGCGCGCCGGGCTGTTCGGCATCGACGATCTCAAGGCGCTGCCGCTGGTCGGGCCGGTCGTGGCCGAGCTGCTCGCCGCCTATCCGGGGATCGAGCACGGCCGCCTGGTCCACGAGACGGTGCGCCGGGTGATCGACCGTATGGTCGCCGACCTGCTCGCCGAGACCGGCCGGCGCCTGGCCGAGGCCGCGCCCGGAGACGCGGACGAGCTGCGCGCCCTGGGGGCCCCGGTGGTTGCCTTTTCCGAGGCGATGCGCGAAAAGGACCGCGCGCTCAAGACCTTCCTGTTCGAGCGCATGTACCGGCACTACCGGGTCAACCGCATGGGCTCGAAGGTGCGCCGGGTCGTGCGCGACCTGTTCGAGCACTACCTGGCCGAACCGGACTGCCTGCCGGACGAGTGGCGGGACCAGGCGACGGGGGCGGAGGCGGGCGCCAGGGCGCGGCTCGTGGCCGACTACATCGCCGGGATGACGGACCGCTACGCGCTCGAGGAACATCACAAGCTTTTCGACATCTATACAAAG
The DNA here is from genome assembly GCA_947259625.1 of uncultured Kiloniellales bacterium. Lineage (GTDB taxonomy): Bacteria > Pseudomonadota > Alphaproteobacteria > Kiloniellales > JAKSDN01 > CAMYKD01. The sequence continues at coordinate 3,530 of CAMYMY010000040.1, forward strand.
ACATAAATGCACGTTTTCAAATACTTTCGAGATATCGTTACGAAAGAGATCGAAGCTATGGGCACGGCGGGGGAGCTGCCCGGTGGACTCGACCTTGGCCGCGTGACCGTGGAGCCGCCGCGCGATGCGGCGCACGGCGATCTCTCGACCAATGCCGCCCTGGTGCTCGCCAAACCGGCCGGCCGGAAGCCGCGCGACGTCGCGGAGGCCCTGGCCGCGCGGCTGGCCGGGGCGCCCGACGTGACGGAGGTCTCCGTGGCTGGCCCGGGATTCATCAACCTGCGGCTGGCCGAGGGCCTGTGGCAGCGTTGCCTGGGAGACGTGCTGCGCGCCGGCCCCGACTACGGCGGCTCGACGCTGGGCGCGGGGCGTAAGGTCAACGTCGAATACGTCTCGACCAACCCGACCGGCCCGCTGACCATCGGCCACGCCCGGGGCGCGGTGGTCGGCGACGCTCTGGCTTCGCTGCTGGCCAAGGTCGGCTTCGAGGTGACCCGGGAATACTACATCAACGACGCGGGTGCTCAGGTGGACACCCTGGCGCGCTCGACCCACCTGCGCTACCGCGAGGCCCTGGGCGAGACGATCGGCGAGATTCCCGAGGGCTACTATCCGGGCGACTACCTGAAGGACGTCGGCCGTGCCTTGGCCGAGCGGGACGGGGAAAGATGGCTCGGCCGGCCGGAGCCCGAATGGCTCGACGAGGTGCGGCGTTTCGCCATCGACGCGATGATGGGCCTGATCCGGCAGGGCCTTGCCGATATCGGCATCCGCCAGGACGTGTTCAGCTCCGAACGGGCGCTGGTCGAGTCCGGCGGCGTCGAGGCGGTGCTCGAGACGCTCGAGGCGCGCGACCTGGTCTACACCGGCGTGCTGGAGCCGCCCAAGGGCCAGACCCCGGAAGACTGGGAAGCCCGGCCGCAGACCCTGTTCCGGGCGACCCGTTTCGGCGATGACGTCGACCGGCCTCTGAAGAAATCGGACGGCAGCTGGACCTATCTGGCGCCCGACATGGCCTACCACCTGGACAAGTTCCGGCGCGGCGCGGAGATCATGATCGACGTCTGGGGCGCCGACCACGGCGGCTACGTCAAGCGCATGACGGCGGCGGTCGAGGCCCTGACCGAGGGCAAGGCCGAGTTCAAGGTGCTGTTTTGCCAGCTCGTCAAGCTGATGCGCCACGGCGAGCCGGTCAAGATGTCCAAGCGCGCCGGCACCTTCGTGACCTTGAAGGAGGTGGTCGACGAGGTCGGCAAGGACGTCCTGCGCTTCATCATGCTGACCCGCAAGAACGACGCGCCGCTCGACTTCGACCTGGAAGGGGTGCTGGAGAAGAGCCGGGACAACCCGGTATTCTATGTCCAGTACGCCCACGCCCGGGCCCGCTCCGTGCTGCGCCACGCGGCCGCGGAGCTGCCCGACCTGCCGCGCGACCCGACGGCCTTGGCTGAGGGGTCGCTCGATCTCTTGACCGACTCGGACGAACTTGCTCTGATGAAGCGCATGGCCGAGTGGCCGCGGCTGGTGGAAAGCGCCGCAGAGGCGTACGAACCGCATCGCATAGCGTTTTTTCTTTACGATTTTGCGGCAACCTTCCACGGCCTTTGGACCCGCGGGAAGGACGAGACCGCGCTGAGATTTCTTTTGCCCGACGAACCGGAGCTGACCGCGGCGCGATTGGCGCTGGTGCAGGCCGTGGCGTTCACTGTCGCCTCGGGGCTGCAGATATTTGGAGTCGAGGCGGTCGAGGAGATGAGATGATGGCTTCGAAGAGGTGGCCACGGATGCTGCGCGCGCGATCCGACGCGGAGCCGACCGACTCGCAGGACGAGGACGAGTTGGACCTCGATTCGCTGAGCGTCGAGGACCTGCGCTCGCCCGGCGCGGCGCGGCGACGGCAGGCGGTTCGCTCGGCCAGGGCCGACGGCGCCGGGAGACGCAGCCCTGTCTTGCCCGTGCTGGTCGCCGCCGTGGCCCTCGTATGCGTCGCGGCAGGCATCTTTTTCGGCTATTCGTGGTTCTTCGCGGGCGACAAGAGTGGCGCGTTGCCGGTCGTCCGGGCTGCGGAGGATCCGGTGAAGGTCAAGCCGGAAAGTCCCGGCGGCCTGAAGGTTCCCTATCAGGACCAGCTCGTGCTCAATCAGGAGGGGAGCGAGTCCGGCAAGGAGCCTATGGTCGAGCGACTGCTGCCGCCGCCCGAGACGCCGCGGCCACCGCCATCCGAGCCGGCGGCCGCCGAGAGAACTGCTGCAGCAGAGCTTCCGGCCCAGGGTGGCGCCATCGTCGAGGCTCCCGTGCCCGAGGCTGGCGCGCTCATCGAGGTTCCGCCACCGGAGAGCGCAAGCGAGCCCGCCAAACCCGCGACCACCCAGGTGACCCAGGCGACCGGCCAAGCCCCGGCCCAGGGCAGCTACCTCGTGCAGCTTGGTTCCTTCACCTCGACCAAGGGGACCAACAGGGCCTGGGCAAAGTTGCAGAAAGCCCATCCGGAGTTGCTCGGCGACATGTCGCTCTTTATCCAGGAGGCGACCGTCAACGATCGCGCCTATTACCGGGTCCAGGCGGGGCCGATCCCGAACCAGGCCACCGCGTTGGATATGTGCGCGCAGTTGAAAGCCAGACAGCAGGACTGCTTGGTCGTAAGGCGCTAGGGATTTGGCCCCGCGAGCGGTCATTTTCGGGTGCCAGGGCACGGAGCTCACGCCTTGGGAGGCCGATTTCCTTGCCGCCGCGAATCCGCTCGGTTTCATCCTTTTCGCGCGCAACTGCGCGACGCCGGACCAGGTGACGGCCCTGGTCGCGGCCCTGCGCGAGACGGTCGGCCGGCCCGACGCACCGGTCCTGATCGACCAGGAGGGCGGCCGGGTCCAGCGTCTGAAACCGCCGGAGTGGCGCGCGACGCCGCCGCCGGGACGCTTCGGCGATTTGGCCCTGACCGACCGACCCCGCGCCCTCGAGGCGGTCAGGCTCAACGCCGAATGCCTCGCCGCCGAGCTCGCCCCGCTCGGGATCACCGTGAATTGCCTGCCGCTGCTCGATCTGCGCCTGCCGGGTGCCCACGATATCATCGGCGACCGCGGCTTCGGCGCCGATCCGGATCTGGTGGCCGCGCTCGGCCGCGCCTGCTGCGAGGGCCTGCTGGCCGGGGGGATCGTGCCGGTGATCAAGCACATGCCGGGCCATGGGCGGGCGACGGTCGACAGCCACGCCGAGCTGCCCCGGGTCGAGGCCGGCCTGGCGGCGCTGGAGGCAAGCGACTTCGCTCCGTTCCGGGCGCTTAGCGACATGCCCTGGGCGATGACCGGCCATGTGGTCTACGAGGCGGTCGATCCGCGGCGGCCGGCCACGACCTCACCAACGGTGATCGACCAGGTGATCCGCGGCTGGATCGGCTTCGACGGGATTCTGGTGTCCGACGACCTGTCAATGGCGGCGCTCGACGGGGATCTGGGCGCGCGGACCGCGGCGGCGCTGGCCGCCGGCTGCGATATCGCGTTGCATTGCAACGGCCAACGGGCGGAGATGGAGGCCGTGGCGGCCGCGGCCGGGCCGCTGAGCGCGCAGGCCATGCGGCGTCTGGCGGGCGCGGACACGCGCATCGGGCCGCCGCCGCGGGCCGAGACCGCGGCGCTCGCGACGCGGCGCGACGCGCTGCTCGCGGACGTCTGACCGGCGATGGACGGCGGTCTCTCGGAAATCCTCTACCAGGCGTCGATCTGGGTGCTGCCGGTCCTGTTCGCGATCACGCTGCACGAGGCGGCGCACGGCTACGTCGCCTGGCGCCTGGGCGACGACACGGCGTACAGTCGGGGCCGGGTCAGCTTCAACCCGCTGCGCCACGTCGATGCCTTCGGCACCGTTCTGCTGCCCGCCATGCTGTTGCTGTTCGGAGCGCCGTTCCTGTTCGGCTGGGCCAAGCCTGTGCCGGTCGCCTTCAACCGCCTGCACAACCCACGGCGCGACATGGTCCTGGTGGCGGCGGCCGGGCCGGGGGCCAACCTAGCACTGGCCACGGCCTCGGCACTGTTGTTTCACCTGGTGCCGCTGCTGCCGCCGACCTTCGGTACGTGGCTGGCCTACAACCTGGTCAACTCGATCCTGATCAACCTGGTACTGGCGGTGTTCAACATGCTGCCGCTGCCGCCGCTGGACGGCGGACGCGTCGCTGTCGGCCTGCTGCCGCGCGCCCTGGCGCTGCCGCTCGCCCGGCTCGAACGCTTCGGCTTTCTGATCATCATCGGCGTGATATTCCTGCTGCCGATGATCGGCGAGCGGCTTGGCCTGGACCTCCATGTGTTCTATTGGATAGTGGGTAAGCCGATCGAGTGGCTCTGGCCTATCTTTGACCGGCTGGCGGGAGGTGTGCTGTGAGCGATTCGACGCCGTTCGAAGACGACGGCCCAAGGCGCGGAGCGGACGACGCGCCCCTGGTTCTGGATCTCGAGGGCTACGGCGGGCCGATCGACGTCCTGCTGCAGCTGGCCCGCGACCAGAAGGTCGACCTGACCCGGATCTCGATCCTGGCACTGGCCGACCAGTATCTCGAGTTCGTACGCCAGGCCCGGCGGCTGCATCTCGAGCTGGCGGCCGACTACCTGGTGATGGCCGCGTGGCTGGCCTATCTCAAGTCGCGCCTGCTGCTGCCCGAACCGCAGGGCGAAGACGAGCCGAGCGGTGCCGAGCTGGCCGCCGCCCTCAGATACCGGTTGCAGCGGCTGGAGGCCATGCAGCAGGCCGGCGAGGGCCTGATGGGGCGGCCGGCCCTCGGCCGCGACGTGTTCGCGCGCGGCGCGCCGGATCCGCTGCCCGTCGTGACCCAGGCCAGCTACCAGGTCAGCCTCTACGAGTTGCTCACGGCCTACGGCGCGATCCGGGGGCGCGGCCGTGCGGAAAGCCTGCACATCGCCCCGAGCGAGCTCTATTCGGTCGACGAAGCCTTGCAGCGCCTCGGCCGCCTCCTCGGCGAGATTCCGGGGTGGCGCACCTTGGCGGCGTTCCTGCCGCCGGATCTGCACGGCGGCTTGGTATGGCGCTCGGCCTTGGCCTCGACCTTTACGGCCAGCCTGGAGATGGCTCGGGAAGGCAAGGTGCAGATCCGCCAGGACGGCGCGTTCGGACCGATCTACCTGCGCGGGCGCGACCAGGAGCCCCCGGAATGAGCGAGCGCTTTCAGCAACTCAGGCTGCTGGAGGCGTTGCTCTTCGCCGCCGCCGAGCCCCTTGGCCCCGAGCAGCTGGCCCGGCACTTGCCCGAGCAGGCGGACCTGGAGACCCTCTTGGAGGAGCTCAGCGGGCTCTACGCCAACCGCGGCGTCAACCTCGTGCGGTCGGGCCGGCGTTGGGCCTTCCGCACGGCTGCCGACCTGGCGCCTTTGATGCGGGTCGAGAAGACCGTGGAGCGCAAGCTGTCCCGGGCCGCCGTGGAAACCCTGGCGATCGTTGCCTATCACCAGCCGGTGACTCGCGGCGAGATCGAGGAAATCCGCGGGGTCGCACTGTCCAAAGGAACCCTGGACGTGCTCCTGGAGGCCGGCTGGGTCAAGCCCAAGGGCCGGCGGCGGACGCCCGGCCGTCCGGTGACCTGGGGCACCACCGAGGCGTTTCTGGACCATTTCGGCCTGGAGAGCCTCGACGCGCTGCCCGGGGCGGGCGAACTGAAGGCGGCCGGTCTGCTCGATACGCGGTCGGCGGTCGCCGCCGTGGGCACGCAGGGCGCCACGGAGGACGGCGCGGCCGGAAGCGAGGAGGCGGGCGCGAGCGAAGTCCAGGAGGAAGATCCCTGGGAAATCCTGTCCTCCGAGTTCGGCGAGGCCCCGGAGGACCAGACCACCGGCGCTCCCTCCGGCGACGAGACCGCCGATCCGCCGCGGGGTTCGGCCGCGGGCGAGGCCGCCGGTCCCAGACCCGCGCGCGGGGACAAGAGCTAGGACTCATTGAAACTGCAATTCAGCCGCAATACCTTGAGCGTTCCAATTTGTGAGGATCCGGCGGCCGGACGCCTAGCGCGCCGTGACTCGGACCTCGGGGGTCCCTGACGTGGACGCGCTTCGACTGGAACAGGTGAGTCACGCCTTCGGCGAGGTGGTGGCGGTCGACGACCTCACGCTCTCGATCGCGCACGGCGAGCTGGTCTGCCTGCTCGGTCCCTCGGGCTGCGGCAAGACCACGGTGTTGCGCATTGCCGCCGGGCTCGAAGCCTTGCAGCAGGGGCGGGTACTGATGGACGACAAGCCGGTGGCCGACGACAAAGTCGCCGTGCCGCCGGAGCAGCGCGCCGTCGGCCTGGTGTTTCAGGACTACGCGCTCTTCCCCCACCTCTCCGTGGCGGACAACGTGGCCTTCGGCCTGCGCGGTCTGTCCGCCCAGGACCGACGCAGCCGCTCGCTCGAGGTGCTGCGTCAGGTCGGCATGGCCGGTTCGGCCGAGGTCTTCCCCCACACCCTCTCCGGCGGCCAGCAGCAGCGGGTGGCGCTGGCGAGGGCCCTGGCGCCGGCGCCGAGGGTCATGTTGTTGGACGAGCCTTTCTCCGGGCTGGATTCGCGCCTGCGCAACATGATCCGGGACGAGACGCTGCACCTGCTCAAAGAGAGCGGCGCGGCGACCCTGATGGTCACCCACGACCCGGAGGAGGCCATGTTCATGGCCGACCGGGTCGCCCTGATGTGCGAGGGTCGGATCGTCCAGAAGGGCCGGCCGACCGACCTGTACTTCGCGCCCGAGAGCGCCTTCGTTGCCAGTTTTTTTGGTGAAATCAATCACTTGGAAGGCATTGTTCAGGGTGGCCGGGTGCCTACGCCCTTTGGCGAGGTGGCCGCCCCGGAACACGCCGAGGGAACGGCCGTCGAGATCCTGATCCGGCCCGAGGCGCTGCGCCTGCAGCCGCTCGGCGCCCAGGGGGCGGCCGAGGTCGGCACGGCCCGGGTCATGGCCTCGCGCATGCTCGGGCGGAGCAGCTTGGTGCATCTCAGCGTCAACGGTAGCGAAGGCCATGACCTGCACCTGCACGCCCGCATACCCGGGCGCTTCCTGCCGGCCGAGGACGAGCTCCTGGCGGTGCACCTCGATCGCTCGCAGGCCTTTGTATTTCCGCGGGGCGACGCCACATAAAGGTCCGGCCGGGAATGATTGCGGGGCTAGGGTGTTTTTGCCATAGTCCGGCACTTGACACCGGCACCCAGGTACCTAGGGAGAACCCATAAATGGGGACATTCAGTATTTGGCATTGGCTGATCGTTCTGGCCGTCGTTCTCGTCCTGTTCGGCGGCGGCGGCAAGATCCCCAAGCTGATGCGCGACATGGGCAAGGGCATCAACGCCTTCAAGAAGGGCCTCAAGGAAGAAAAAGGCCTGGACGACGAGCAGGTCGATGCCGAGGCCGGCGAGCGGAAGTCCATAGAGAAGGACACCGCTGCGGAGGCCGGATCGCCTGCGAGTGAGAAGGAAAAGACGGGCACCACCGGCTGAAGCCGGCCCGCGTGTGACCCCCGTGCCTAGCTCCTCGCCGTTCGTGATGCGCTGCCATGTTTGATATCGGCTGGTCAGAAATGGCGGTGGTCGCCTTGTTGGCGCTCATCGTCATCGGTCCGAAGGACCTGCCGCGCGTTCTGCGGTCCGCCAGCCATTGGGTCCGCAAGGCGCGGGGGCTGGCGCGCGAGTTCCAGTCCGGGGTCGACGAGATGATCCGCGAGGCCGACCTCGAGGACGCCAAGAAGGCGATCGAGAAGACCACCAGGTTCGACGTCGACCAGGCGGTGGAGAACGCCATCGATCCGACGGGCAGCGTGAAGGACGAGGCCCGGGACATCGAGGCCGCGGCGAAGCCCAGCGAGCCCGATGCGCCGGGAAGCCCGGCCCCGGACGACAGCGCCGGCGGCGTCCCGGGCGAGGGCGGCGACTCCGAGGAGGAGCCCAAAGCCACGATCATCAAGCACCCGGTGCAGATGGCGCCGCCCCATTCGGTGACGCCGCCGCCCGAAGGCGACGCGGCCGCGCCGGCGCCCGATGACGACAGCTCGAAGAAGAGGGCATGACCGCGGTGGCCGGAGACCAGGACGACGGCGGCAAGATGCCGCTGCTCGATCATCTGATCGAGCTTCGCCAGCGTCTGCTGTGGAGCGTCGTGGGCCTCGTCGTGGTCTTTCTCGGGTGCTTCTTCTTCGCCGAGCCAATCTTCAATTTTCTTCAGCACCCGCTGGCCTCGGCCTTGTTGGACCGCGGGCTGGACGGACGGGTGCCGCGCATCATCTTCACCGGCCCGGCGGAGGTATTTTTCACCTACGTCAAGATGGCGTTCTTCGCCGCCGCGTTCCTGTCCTGCCCGATCTTCCTGAGCCAGATCTGGCTGTTCGTGGCGCCGGGGCTGTACAAGAACGAGAAGACGGCCCTGGCCCCCTTCCTGGTCGCCACGCCGATCCTGTTTTTCATCGGCGGCGCCCTGGTCTACTACATCATCTTTCCCGTCGCCCTGAGGTTCTTCCTGAGTTTCGAGGTGGCCGGCGGCGAAGGAACCCTGCCGATCGAGTTGGAGGCGCGGGTCAGCGAGTATTTTTCGCTGTTGATGAAGCTGATCTTCGCCTTCGGGCTCTGCTTCCAGCTGCCGGTCATCATGACCTTGCTGGCGCGCGTCGGCCTGGCGACCTCCAAGGGCATGGCCGCCAAGCGCAAGTACGCAATCGTCGGCGTCTTCGTCGTCGCCGCCATCTTCACGCCGCCCGATCCAGTCAGCCAACTCATGCTCGCCATTCCGATCGTCCTGCTCTACGAGATCTCGATCTACATGGCCAAGCTGGTCGAGAAGAAGCGGCCCAAGGACGAGTACGACGACGACGATGTGGACGAGGACGATATGGACGACGACGAGGATACCGGCACCGATACCGAGGTGGCGCCCACCTGATCCGCAGCGCGGCCGCACTGCGTCTTTGACCATGGACAGGCCTGCCGGCAAGCCCTTATAAGGGCGCGACTTTCGCCCGGACGTCCCGAGTCGCTGATCAGGCATGCTGGATCTCAAGTGGATACGCGAGGCCCCCGAGGCCTTTGACGAGGGCCTGCGCCGCCGCGGCCTGGAGCCGCTCTCGGCCAGGATCGTCGCCCTCGACGCCGAGCGCCGCGAGGCTGTGACCGTGCTGCAGGAGATGCAGACACGGCGCAACGAGGCCTCCAAGGCGATCGGCGAAGCCAAGCGCAAGGGCGGGGACGCGGACGATCTGATCGCGGAGGTCGCCAGCCTGAAGGACCGGATGGCTGCCGGCGAGGAACGCGAAAGGACGCTCGGCGCCGAGTTGGACGAGCTGCTCTCAGGGCTGCCGAACACGCCGGCGGCCGACGTGCCCGACGGTCCCGACGAGAGCGCCAACCGGACCGAACGCGTGTTCGGCGAGAAGGCGGCCTTCGATTTCGAGGCCCGGCAGCACTTCGAACTGGGCGAGGCGCTCGGCCTGATGGACTTCGAGGCCGCGGCCAAGCTGTCGGGCGCGCGCTTCGTCGTACTGAAGGGCGCCTTGGCGCGCCTGCACCGCGCGCTCGCCCAGTTCATGCTCGACCGCCACACGACCGAGAACGGCTATACCGAGGTCAACCCGCCGCTGCTGGTGCGCGACCACGTGCTCTACGGCACCGGCCAGCTGCCCAAGTTCGCCGAGGACCAGTTCCGCACCGCCGAGGGCTTCTGGCTGATCCCGACCGCCGAGGTGCCGCTGACCAACCTGGCGGCCGGCGAGATTCTCGACGAGGCGGATCTACCGCTGCGCGTCACCGCGCTTACCCCCTGTTTCCGCTCGGAGGCGGGCTCGGCCGGCAAGGACACCCGCGGCATGCTGCGCCAGCATCAGTTCGAGAAGGTCGAGCTGGTCTCGGTCGTCCACCCGGACCGCTCCGACGAGGAGCTTGAGCGCATGGTCGGCTGTGCCGAGGGCGTCCTCCAGGCCCTCGGCCTGCATTACCGGGTGGTCACGCTGGCGACCGGCGACATGGGCTTCGCGGCGCGCAAGACCTATGACATGGAGGTCTGGCTGCCGGGGCAGGGGGCCTACCGCGAGATCTCCAGCTGCTCGAACTGCGGCGACTTCCAGGCGCGGCGCATGAAGGGCCGGTTTCGCCCGGCCGGCGAGAAGGGGACGCGCTTCGTACACACCCTGAACGGCTCGGGCGTCGCGGTCGGCCGGGCGCTGATCGCGGTCATGGAGACCCACCAGCGCGCCGACGGGTCGATCGAGGTGCCGGCGGTCCTGCATCCCTACCTGGGCGGGCTCGAGGTCATCGCGTCCAATGGCTGAGGACGGGCTCGATCTCTCCGCGACGCGGATCCTGGTCACCAACGACGACGGCATCCACGCGCCGGGGCTGAAAGTGCTGACGCGCATCGCCAAGGGCCTGTCCAAGGACGTCTGGGTGGTGGCGCCCGAACACGAGCAGAGCGCGGCCAGCCATTCCTTGACCCTGCGGCGCCCGCTGCGCGTCCGGCGCTTCGGCCCGCGGCGTTTCGCGGTGGACGGCACGCCGACCGACTGCGTGCTGGTCGCCCTGCACCGGATCATGGCCGACAAGCCGGTCGGCCTCGTGCTCTCGGGCATCAACCACGGCGCCAACCTGGGCGAGGACGTGACCTACTCGGGCACGATCGCCGCCGCCATGGAGGGCGCCCTGCTCGGCGTGCGCTCGATCGCGCTCAGCCAGATGCGCGACGGCGACGGCGTGATCCATTGGTCGACGCCAGAGCGCTATGCGCCTGAGATCATCCGCAAACTGGTCGCTTTGCCCTGGCCGACCGATCTCCTGGTCAACATCAACTTTCCGCCGTGCACGCCGGACGGGGTGAACGGCGTCCGCAGCTGCCGCCAGGGCCGGCGCGACAACGCGATTCAGGTCGTCGAGGGCCGCGACCCCGCCGGCCGGGAGTACCTCTGGCTGGGCGACTACCTGCGCGACAGCGGCTCGGGGCCGGACACGGACCTGGGGGCCATCGTCGACGGGGCGATCGCGGTCACGCCGCTGCACCTGGACCTGACCCACGGGGCGATGCTCGAGCGCTTCGAAGGGCTTTTCCGGTGAGCATCGAGGCGCGCAAGATCCGGCTGATCATGGAGCTGCGCCGGGCCGGCATCGCCGACACGCGGGTGCTCTCGGCCATCGAGCGCGTGCCGCGCGAGGCCTTCGTGCCGCCGCAGTTCCAGGACCAGGCCTACGAGAACCGGGCGCTGCCGATCGGCCACGGCCAGACCCTGAGCCAGCCCCAGGTGGTCGCCGTCATGACCCAGGCGCTGGAGGCCGGGCGGCGCAGCAAGGTGCTCGAGATCGGCACCGGCTCGGGCTACCAGACCGCGGTGCTGTCGCGCCTATGCCGCCGGATCTACACCGTCGAGCGCTACCCCGGCCTGCTGCGCACGGCCGAGCAGCGCTTCGCCGCCCTCCGGCTGCACAACATCACCGCGCGCGCCGGGGACGGCACGGAAGGCTGGCCGGCCCAGGCGCCCTTCGAGCGCATCATCGTGACGGCGGCGGCGACGGATATACCGGCCGACTTGGTCGACCAGCTTGCGCCCGGCGGCATCCTGGTCCTACCGGTCGGCCGCAGGGCGCGCGATCAGGATCTGCTGCGCCTGCGGCGCGAGCCGGCGGGCATCGTCGAGGAGCGCTTGGGCGGCGTGCGCTTCGTG
>CAMYMY010000041.1 GCA_947259625.1 uncultured Kiloniellales bacterium
GCTCCTGCTCCGCCCGCTCGGCTGCCGCCCGCCGATCCAATGCAGTCCTTTCCTCGCCGCTCATACGCTCCTGTTCCGCCTTGTCTTCGGCGGCCCGCTTCTGTTGCTCCGCGGCACGCCGCTCGGCTTCCTGCTGTGCCGTCTGCAGCGCCTCATGCTCGACGGCATTATCCTTGAAGATCTTGAGCGCGGCAGCCATATCGCCCAACTCGTCCTTCCTCGTCAGAGCGTCGATGCTGACGGCATAGTTGCCGTTGGCAATTTGCTTCATGACCGCGATCATCGCCGCGATCGGCCGGACAAGGCTGTTCGAGCCGAGCCAACCCAGACCGACACTGGCGGCGCAAGCGATCGCTGCTATGATGAAAACCTGCATCAGTAGCCTGCCGACACCGGCAAAGGCGGCGTCCGTCGAAATCGCGGCATACAGGCCCCAAACCGGATCGGCGAAGACGCCCGTGCCGTGCGACAAGGCTGAGCTGGCTAGATAGGGGTCCGCGTTGGGCACGAGCTGGACGATCCCGTCGTCCTGTTCGCGGACCGCGTTCAGGCTATCTACGTCGAGCCTTTCGGCGATCGAGGACGTGGCATAAAGAACCGTGTGGTCTTTTTGCCGGGTCAGGACGAGAATGTGGTTGGCATCCTGCGCACCGCCACCCATCGCGATCGCGGCCAGCCTGGCTTGGACCTGCGCCCAGTCCATGACACCGACCAAGGCGCCGATGTTGGTGCCCTGATCGTAAGCGGCCTGAATCGGCACGGCGATGATCAGCGCCTCAGCCCCGGCCAAGTCGGACTGTGCCATCGATCCCTGATAAGTCTCGCCGCGGCGGACCACGGCATAGAGATCTAGACCGGACAGATCTTTTTCTCGGTTGCCCTCTCGCGTCGCCGCAACGACCACGCCGTTCGGGTTCACGACCAGAAGTTCGGCGTAATAGGGGTACTGCTGGCGAAGCTTGGCGAGTTCTTCGGCGATGGTCTCCTCGAGGTCATCGACCAGAACATCCTGCATGACGGTCAGGTGGCTCCAGGTCCGGAGGTCGACGATGGCGTCGGAGAAGAAGAACTCCAGCTGGTCGAGCGCATCGCGGCTCAACTGCGCCAGATTGGAAGAAATCCTATCGCTCAGAGCATTCTTTGAAAAATAGAATGATTGAACCGATATGATGGCAATCGGCAGCAAGGAGGATAGCAAAAAAAGGGCAACCGCCTTTTCTCTGAGCTTGATTGTCATCGCAGGTTCAATGCGAGGGCTTGAGAGCTATTGTTGTTTATGTTTTTTCCAGTACGACAATCGTCCAACGATGTACGGTCTTGTACGCGAAGGCGTAGTTTTCGCCGCCCGCCGGCAGAGTGCCGGAGCCTTGGTTGGGATCTCCGGATTCGTCCTTGAGCTGATCGATTGACTTGTTCGCCAAGGCAAACCGCTCGAAGTAGGTTTGCGGATTCTCCGAATCCTCGCGCCGACCGATCGCGATCGGCCGGCGGCTGTCTGAGACGATCCAGCCCGCGGCATTGACCGCGAGAATGAAGCGGTCGGCTCCGTTCATGTTCTTGTTGAGGATCTCCTGAAAGAACTCCAGGCCGTGCTCGTAATGCAGGATGGCCTTTTTCTCACCGTCTTTAGCGATGGGCGTCGTGTAGGCCACGACCCACTTTTCGGCGTCCACCGACATGTAGATCGGCGAAACGTGGACGGTTCGCGGCTCTTGTGCGAATCCCGGCCTAAAGAATATGGCTCCGGTTTCGTCGTCGGCCAGGTCGTCGGCGATCGCGTCACCGACGATGCGGGAGATCTCCTTGCCCTGAGGGTCGATCAGGCACATCTCGTCGACGCGGAACCGCCTCTGGACGCTGAGGGAAATCTGGTCGATGCGATCCTTGAGGCTCGACTTCTCCTCGTGGCTGTGCGCGGCGAAATAGTCACCAAAATGCCTGTCTTGCGCTGCGTTGACCAGCGCCTTCATCGCCTTCGTGTGAAGCCGCTCAACGATGGCGGCTTTCTGAGCTGCCAGGGCCTCAACCCCGGCCTGATTGGCCAGGGCCTGTGTCGAGAGCACGACAATGGTGCTTGCCGCCAAGATACTGAAAGCAGTTCGCATAACGTTCCTCATCTATTTTATTCTCGCACATCATAGGGATTTCGCCTAGAGCATATAGTCTTTATTGGTTAATCTAGTATTAACAAGCGCTCCAATAAAGTGCTCGGCGCTTGCACTGTGGTCCGCCCGTCTTGTCAGATGCCTTTATCCGACAGCATTGCCTGACGGTGATCGCTGGATAGTTCGGCGTGCCTAGCTGCGGGCTGGATCTTGGATCGGCGCTTGGCGGCCCCGGCCTCGCATCACGCGGTCCTGATTTTCTTCAGGAAGCCGTCGACCTTGCCGTCGAGCGCCTCCGCCTGCTTCGACAGGTCGCTGGTGGCTTCGGCGACCTGGCTGGCCGCGGCACCGGTGGACTTGGTCCCCGCCTGGACGTCGCTTATGGTATTGGAGACCGACTGGGTGCCCTCCGCGGCCTGCTGGGCGTTGCGGGCGATCTCCTGGGTCGAGGCGCTCTGCTCTTCCACGGCGGAGGCAATCGCCGTGGCGATCTCGCCCATGCGCCCGATGACTTTGCGGATCTCCTCGATCGCGCCCACCGTATTCTGGGTCACGTCTTGCATGCCCTCGATCTGCGAGGCGATCTCTTCGGTAGCCTTGGCGGTCTGGTTGGCCAGGGACTTGACCTCGTTGGCGACCACCGCGAAGCCCTTGCCCATCTCGCCGGCGCGCGCCGCCTCGATGGTCGCGTTGAGCGCCAGAAGGTTGACGGCGCCGACCTTCTGGCCCATCTCAGCCAAGCTCTGAACCGTCTCGTTGGTCCGCTCGGCCGTCTCGACGACCTCGCCCATGATCTCGGTGGACTGGACCACCTGACGGCTGATCTCCTGGATCGAGCTGGACAGCTCCTCGGCGGCGGAGGCCACCACCTGTACGCTGGACGTGGCCTCTTCGGAGGCCGCCGCCACGGTGGTGGACTGCTCGCTGGTCTGCTCGATGTTCGTCAACATGCTCCTGGCGCTCGATTGCAGCTGGTTGGCGGCCGAGGCGACCACCTCGACGACTTTCTTGACGCTGGCCTCCAGATCATCGGCTAGCGTCATCAGGGCACGCTGTTTTTCCGTGGCCGCTTGACGCTCCTGCTCTGCCCGCTCGGCCGCCGCCCGTTGCTCGAGCTCCGCCTTTTCCTCGGCGGCCCGACGCTCGTGATCCGCCTTTTCCTCGGCGGCGCGCGCCTCTTGGGCCGAGGCGCGATTTTCGGCTTCTTCCTGATCCTTCTGCAGCGCTTCCTTGTCGATGGCGTTTTGCTTGAAAACCTGCACCGCGCGGGCAATGGCCCCGATGTCGTCCTGTCTGCCCGTCGCCGGTATCTCGACGGAAATGTCGCCGTTGGCCAGCGCCCCCATGGCGTCGGTTACCAGGGCGAGCGGCTTCCCGACCAATTTGCTCATCACAAAGGCGACCGTCACGACCACGAGGCCGAGGGCGACCAGCGCAACGATCAATTGCTGCATCAGCGCGGCCGACACCTCCTTCTCGAGAGCCGCTAGACTCCAAGCGACGATCAGCGTGCCGAAGCTGTTTCCGTCCTTGTCGCGCCCAGCCGGCATCGCGATGACAAAATGGCCAGGGGTTTGCAAGGTTTCCGGGCTCTCGATAGTTCCGACCGAAACGCCGTCGCCGAATGCTTCCGTCAGATCGAAAGGCACTTCGATCGAAGACTCGAACTCGGTGAGAACCTGACCGTCCTTGGCAAAGGTCATAATGCTGGCGACCGCCGAGCCTTCGGCGGTCGCAAAGTCGATATAGGCCTTCTCTACCGCGTCGGACTTCTTCCAGCGCAATCCACCGGCAACGTTGTCGGCGAGCAGTTCCGTCATGCGCAGGTATGTCGCCTGCCCGTGTGCGAATAGGGTTGCGCGCTGGTTGCCGATGCTGATCGTCACCATGGCCCCTATGCCCACGACGACGGCCAAGGCGGCGATCAGCGCCACCTTGCGGGCCACGGTCAAACGAGAAAGCTTGCCGGAACCGCCTCCAGAAGACGGAGAGTTTTCACCGAAACCGGTCGTCATAATTCAAAGCCCACCCTGCAGAGGTTCTTTTCACGACGGCCAATTGGGCGCCCATCGGATTTCGTCGGATCCGAATGGACGCCCATGTTGAATAGGCCCGTTCTACTGAAGCAGCGCATCCACGTTGACGCCGACGGTGATCGCGCCGATGACCTCGCCCGAGGCCGGATCGACCACCGACATGCTCAGCTGGGACTGGAACATCTGGGTCGATTCATCCTGCTCCACCTCGTCGATGAACAGGCTGTTCGGGCCGGCCAGATAGCTCTTCTTCCACTTGGCCTCATCGCCCTGCCAGTAGTCGGAGGTGACGTCGCTCTGACCGACGTTCAGGCCCTTGTTGTCCATGACGAAGACCTCGGTCACAAGACCCCCCGCGCCGTTCTTGGCCCCCGCCAGGAACTTGGACAGCTCGTTGGCGAGAATCTGGTCGATCATGGGCCGCGAGGAGGCGCCGGTCTCGGCGCGCCACTGCTTGTCCATCCGATCGATCTGTGTCTGACTCAAATTGGAGTGCCTTGCGTTCTGGGCCTTGACCGCTTGGATCAGGGTCGGATTGCTGAGCCAGCTCTTGACCGTGCTGCTCGCGAACTGCTCCATCGGCTGCACATGTGGCTCGGCCGCGGCAACCGCCGTCGCAAGAGCCGCGACCGCCAATCCATTAAACATTGCTGTCAAGATTCGACTGTTGGGCATAATCCGGGTGCTCCATTGGTTGGGTCTCGAGCCGCCTAGAAATCAGGTGCGAGTCCGGGGCCCGACGACGAATTTGTAATTGCGCCTTTTGATCTAGCCGTAAAAGATTAAACAAATATAACGAGCCGCCTCGGTTGATTGATTTGACCAAGCCCGCTGGCGAGATCCGGCGGTCGTTGAATGCATGGTCACCGGCCTGGCTTGGCGAGCAAGCACCGCAACGCCATCGGAGGCCATTCCGTCCCACGGTAGGGCGGATGCTTCCGACCCTCAGCCGTGTAGCGCAGGCCGCGCCTGGTGGCGACCAAGAACCGCCCCGGCGAAAAACCAGACTCAATGATTCTTGGGATCAGTGGAGCATGAGCACCGGCAGGTCGGACTCGGCGAGCATATAGCCCGTCACGCTGCCCATGATGATGCCCCGGGCCCGGCTCTTGCCATAGCCGCCCAGCACCAGGACGTCGGCGCCCAGCGCCTTGGCCTCTGCCAGCAGGGCGGTCCCGGCCGGCCGCTCGCCGGCTTCGAACGCATGGGCCTCGGCGGAGATGCCGTGCCAGGCCAGTTCTTCGACCATGTCCTCGGCCGAAGCCGTGGCGCCGTCGGGTACGGTGAGAACCACCACCCGCTCGGCTCTGGCCAACAGCGGTCGGATGGCCACCGCGACTTTGGCCGCCACCTCCGAGCCGTTCCAGCCGAGGGCGATTGTGCTGCCGATCTTCTCCGGCGGATCGGGCGGCAGGATCAGCACAGGCCGGCCGGTATGCAGGAGCGCGGCCTCCAGCGTCTCCAGCACCGGACTTTCCTTGTCCGGCTGCGCCATCACGATGAGGTCGCTCAAACGGCCGCGGCGCGCGACGATGAGGTCCTCCTTGCCGGTCTCCTCCCGCCAGGAGGCGGACACCCCGCCCGGGCCGGGCGGGTCCTGGGCGACGGAAATCCCGTTGGCGGCGCAATACTCGTCGAACAGCGTCCGGACCGCGTCGGCAGCCTCGGCCGCATGGCGCTCGCCCAGTTCGAGGGCCGATCGGCGCATGCTGCCGGACAATTCCATGCCGGCCGTGTGCAGGGCTTCGGCCAAATTCGACCGTACGTGCAGGACCCGCACATGGCCGTCGAAACGCCCTGCTATGGCGAAGGCCGCTTTCAGGACGGTCTCGCCGCCTTCGGGCCTGCTGAGCGGCACCAGGATGGTTATCATCGTTCTCTCCCCAAAGGCCGCCTAGAACAGCCCTTCGATCTGCCCTTTGTCGTTTAGACTGATGCTATTGGCCGCGGGCACCCGAGGCAGGCCGGGCATGGTCATGATCTCGCCGGTGATCGCCACGATGAATTCGGCGCCGGCCGAGACCCGGACCTCGCGGATCTCGCATTCGGGTCGGTGGAGAAGCTGTACTGGGTCTTGGCCATGCAGATCGGGAAGTGGCCGAAGCCGCCCTGCTGAAGATCGTCCAGCTGCTGGCGCACCTTCTTGTCGGCGCTGATGTCCTGGGCGCCGTAGAGCTGGGTGGCGACGGTCCTGATCTTGTCCCAAAGCGGCATGTCGTCGGGATAGAGCGGGGCGAAATTGCTCTGGCCGTTGTCGACCAGGTCGACCACGTGCCTTGCCAGGTCCTCGCAGCCGGCGCCGCCGTCGGACCAGTGCGAGCAGAGCACGGCCTTGGCCCCCATGTCCTCGGTGGCCGCGCGGACCGCCTCCAGCTCCGATTTGCTGTCGGCAATGAACTGGTTGATCGCGACCACGGTCTGGACACCGAAGGACTTCACGTTGTCGATATGCTTCGCCAGGTTCTCGCAGCCCTTACCCACCGCCTCGGCATTCTCGGCCCCCAGGTCCTGCTTGGCGACCCCGCCGTGCATCTTGAGTGCCCGCACGGTGGCGACGATCACCACGGCCTCGGGTTTGAGGCCCGCCTTGCGGCACTTGATGTCGAAGAACTTCTCGGCACCCAGGTCGGCGCCGAAGCCCGCCTCGGTCACCACGTAGTCGGCCAGCTTGAGCCCCGCCCGGGTGGCGATCACGGAGTTGCAGCCGTGGGCGATGTTGGCGAAGGGCCCGCCGTGTATGAAGGTCGGGTTGTTCTCCAGGGTCTGCACCAGGTTCGGGGCCAGCGCGTCCTTGAGCAGCACGCTCATGGGCCCCGGCGCCTTCAACTCGCGCGCGTGGATCGGCTTGCGCTCGCGGGTGTAGCCTACGACGATGTTGCCCAGGCGCGCTTCCAGATCGGCCAAGTCCTTCGAAAGGCAGAAGATCGCCATGACTTCGGAGGCCACGGTGATGTCGAAACCGTCCTCACGCGGATAGCCGTTGGCCACGCCGCCCAGCGAATTGGTGATCGACCTGAGCGCCCGGTCGTTCATATCGACGACGCGGCGCCAGGCGACCCGGCGCGAGTCGAAACCGAGCTCGTTGCCCCAATAGATGTGGTTGTCGACCAAGGCGGAGAGCAGGTTGTGGGCCGTGCCGATGGCGTGGAAATCACCGGTGAAGTGGAGGTTGATGTCCTCCATCGGGACCACCTGCGCATAGCCGCCCCCGGCCGCTCCGCCCTTGACGCCGAAGCACGGGCCGAGCGAGGGTTCGCGCAGACACATGACCGCCTTCTTGCCGATCCGGTTGAGCGCGTCGCCGAGGCCGACCGTCGTCGTGGTCTTGCCCTCGCCCGCAGGCGTCGGCGTGATCGCGGTCACCAGGATCAATTTGCCGTCGGGCCGGCCCTCGAGCGAATTGATGAAATCGAAGGAAACCTTGGCCTTGTACGGGCCGTATTGAAGGATCTCGGCGCGCGGAATGTCGAGCTTCGCCGCAATCTCCTCGATCGGCTGCATGGTCGCTTCGCGAGCGATCTCGATGTCGCTTTTCGGCATAGCGTTCCCCTTTACAAGATGTCCCGTTTTCTAACCGCCCGGTCAGGGCAATCTCGCTCAAGCGCGACCCGGGCCGTCTTGGGCGCGACGGTGGGCGCGACGGTGGGCGCGAGGGCTCATCCGAGGCGGCTCCCCTCGACGAGCCCGCTGGATGCCGCGTAGTCGCCGGCCGCGGCCTTGCCTTCCCCGGCGGGGCGGACCCGCTGGACCAGGATCTGTCCGCCGGAAGCCGCGACCGTGAAGCCGGCGTCGCTCACCCCGGTCACCTCGCCGGGCACGCCGCCCGTCGCGGCGGCCTTGGCGCAATCGAAGATGTCCAGGATTTTGCCGTCGCGGGTCGTCCAGGCGCCGGGCTGCGGGTTGGTCCCGCGGATCAGGTCGTAGACCTGGTCGACCGGCTTGGACCAATCGATCTGGGCGTGCTCCTTCTTGCACCAGGATTCGTAAGTCGCCTTCGACTCGTCCTGCTTGATCCTGGGCGCCTTGCCTTCCCGAATCAGGTCGACCGATTCGAGGACCGCCTGGATCCCGAGCGGAAAGATCTTGTCGAAATAGACGCTGCCAAGCGTGTCGTCCGGGCCGATCTCGATCTCCTTCTGCAGCAGGATGTCGCCCTCGTCGAGGCCGTCGTCCGGGTAGAAGATGGTCAGGCCCGTCCTGGTCGCACCCCCGATGATCGGCCAGTTGATCGAACTGGGTCCGCGATGCAGAGGCAGCAGAGAGGGGTGGAAGCAGATCGAGCCGTGGGTCGGAATGCTGCGCGCCTCTTCCGGTATGAAGATGACGACGTAGGCCAAGACGCAGAGGTCGGCCCTGAGCGACCTGATCTGCTCCAGCGTCTCCGGATCCTTGTACGACGCGGGCTGATAGACCGGCAGCCCCTTAGACAGCGCGAATTCCTTGACCGGGTCGACCGGCCTGCCGTCTCTGTCCGGCGCGCAGAACACGCCGACCACCTCGTCGCCCCGCTCCACCAGCGCCTCGAGCGCCGCCTTGCCGAAGGCCTGCTGTCCATTCACGATGATACGCAACGTCTTACCTCCCATGATTCTCTGACCACGGCCGGACCGGTGCGGTCAGGCCCCTCTTCGGATGCGTTACCGTCCTGTCAAAAGCCCATCGGCGCGGAAGGGGCCGCTCGAAGGCGACCCCTTACGGCTACATCGCTCTTTACGCTCTCTATACCCATCAACCTCTTTCAAATCTGCGCAAACCGCCTACCTGGCGCGCACCGACCGAGCGCGCCGCAGCGGCTACGCCTCGGCAAAGGGAATCACCCCCGGGAGGAGCCACTTCTCCCACATCTCGTCGGTCTTCGCCTGGAAGAACTCGATATCTTCGTCGGTGAAATGGGCGAAGCGGCCCTGCCTCTCCAGGTACTCGCGAACCGGCCGGCGCTTGAACTGCCCGCTCACGATCCGCTTGGACCGGCCGTACATCTTCAACTTGCCGTCCTCGACCTCGTAGAGGGGCCAGATGCCGGTTTCCACGGCGATCTCGCCAAGCTCGTGGGAGTACTTCGGATCGTAGTCCCATCCCTTGGGACAGGGGTCGAGGGAATGGATGAAGGTCGGACCGCCGATCGACAGCGCCTTACGCACCGAGTTCATCGCTTCGACGGGGTAGGCGGTGCACACGGTCGCCACGTACTTGCACTCCGGATGACCCGCCGCCAGCATCGCCGCCGTGTTCTTCTTCCAGCGCCGATGCATGATGCGCCGCGCCTTGCCCGGTGTGCTGAAGGTGGTGTTCGCGCCATAGGGCGACGACCCCGATACCTGAATGTCCGTGTTGGCGTAGGACTCGTTGTCGTACAGCAGAATCAGCAGGTTGTACTGGGTGTGCTGGAGCGCCGCCGAAATCGCCGACAGTCCCATGTCGACGCCGCCGCCATCGCCGCATACGGCAATGACGTTGATCGGCTCCTTCTTCATCTTGCCCTTCCGCATCAACGCCCGCAGACCGGCTGCGGTGCCGGTGGCAGCCGAGCCCGTGGACCCCAGCTGCGTGTGCATCCAGGGAATCTGCCAGGGCGTCGAATAGTATGTGGTGTTGGCCACGTACATGCAGCCCGTTGCGCCGAGGACAATCGAGCGCGGTCCGCCCGCCTTGGCCATGAGCTTCATGAGCTGGGCCGACTCGCACCCCTGACAGGTGCGGTGACCCGAAGTGAAATACTCCTCCGCCGGGACCTTCTTGGGGCCCTTCCAAGGGTCGAGGACTTGGGTTGCCAGGAAGTCCTCCAGATTTTGCACGTCTGCTTCTGCCATGACTCTTACTCCCGCACTCCGATCCAATAGGTATCTTCCTCACTGACATCGCCGCCCTCGGCGACATCGAAGGCCATACCGGCGATCTCAATGACATTGTCGGCAGTCACCTCGCGGCCACCCAGACCGGCAATGGTCGAGACGATCTTGGGCCGGCTCTCCAACGGGTAGAGCGCCGAGCGCAGCTCGTTGGTCAGCGTTCCGCTGTAGAAAGTCGATCCGAAACTGTAGTCGCGATCGATCACAGCCACGGCCTTGGTGCCGCCGAGCGCGTCCTGCAGCTCCTGCGTGGGGAACGGACGGAACCACCGGACGCGCGTGAAGCCGACTTTCTTGCCCTGCTCGCGCATCTTGCGGACGGCCACCTTCACGGGCATCGCCAGGGTTCCCATCCCCACCAGGGCGACCTCGGCATCCTCCATCATGTAGCGCTCGATGAAGGGCTCGCCGCCGCGCCCGAACTTGGCGCCGAAATCCTCGTAGGCCTCGATGATCACATCGCGGGCCCGGCGCGCGGCCATGTCGTTCTGGCGGCGCATCTCCATCAGCCAGTCCTCGTTCGCCTGCGGGGCTATGGTGATCGGGTTGTCCGGATGCAGCTGCTTTTCCGCCCGGTCATAGGGCGGCAGAAAGCCGTCCACCATCTCCTGGCTGGGAACATTGACGATCGCCTGCGAGTGGGTGAGGAAAGCGCCGTCACAGCTGATCGCGCAGGGCAGGAAAACGCGCGGGTCCTCCGCCACCCGGTAGGCGATCAGCGCCGTGTCCAGCGCTTCCTGCGCGGTCGAAACCCAGGCAAGCATCCAGCCGAGGTCCCGCACCGCGAGCGCATCGTTGTGCTCGACCCCGAAGGCGCCGGGATCGTCGAGCGCCCTGTTGCCGACCATGGCGACCATCGGCAGCCTGAGGCCAGCGGTCACGGCCAGCGCCTCGAAGGCGTAGAACCAGCCGACCCCGCTCGAGCCGCAGAACACCCGGGCGCCCACGGCCGAGGCGTGCTTGACGATCTCGAACTGCGAGTGCTCGCTCTCGGCGACGATGAACTCGCAGTCGAAGTCTCCGTTGGAGATCATCTGCGACACGCACTGCATGACCGTGTCGTAGGGGCGGATCGGATACGCCGTGATCACGTCGACGTCGGCGAGCCGGCACACGTGCGCGATCGCTTCCGAGCCGCTGATCAGTTCCTCGGTTTCGCCACTCGGTCCGCCGGTGGCTTCCACCCTCTTTACGGCTGTCGCTTTAGCGGGACTCATCGGCTATCTCCTCGGCGTACTGGCCGACATGGTGGAACCCGTGCGATCGGGTGGGCTTGTCGGCGATTTTCTCGGTCAGCCAGGCGGCATATCCCGCCGTGTCCTTGGTCCACATTTCCCACTGGCTGTCGTTGTCCTCGAAGGCCTCCTCGTTGACCATGGTGACGCACTCGGCCACCGGGCAGACGGCCTCGCACACACCGCAGCCGCAGCAGGCCTCCATGTTGGCGTCGTAGAAGCCGTCGGGCGTGATGTCGAAGCAGGTGTCCGGACAACTCAGCCAGCAGAGCGTGCACTTGGTGCAGGTGTCGAAGTTGATCACCGGCCGCATGGTGCGCGTCGAGAACTTCTTGAAGGTGGGATTGCGCGAGGGAACGTAACCGCCGTCCCACCCAGGCACCTCCTGCGGCTTCTGGTCGATGCCGCGGATCACCAGGCCCTCTTCCATCTTGGTCCAGCCCGGCATGCTGAACGAGAAGGGCTCCGCGTCGCTGCCCTGATCGGCGCCGACTGGCGTCGACTCGACCATATCGTAGGCCTTCATTGCCGACGCGACCTTGCTCTCGTCCTTCCACTGTTCGCTGATCGCCTTCGTAATGGAGTCCAGGCTCACGATGTGCGGGGCGACCTTGGCGAGAGCGCCGAGGAGGCGCACATCGGTGTGATCGTCCTTGTACACCCACAGGCCCGAAAAACTAGCCGCGGCCTTGACGATAGCGAGATCGTAGGGAGACCCCTTGCGGTGGATGGTTTTGATCAGCTTGTTGGCCGACTGGGTCGAGGTGACAACAAGGGTGCCGCCGTCCCCGAGTAGCTTGTTGATCGGCTGCAGGCCGTACCAGGCCCACGACTCGACGCCCTTGCAGAGCGTGTCGTCCGCGACAATGGTCACGTCGTTGTTGTCGGGCTCGTACCGCGACAGGTGCTCCTCCAATTCCTCCTCGCTATCGGAAACGACGGCGAACTGCTTGGCCGGAATGCCGTTGCGTTCGGGCGAGTCGCTGTAGCGCCCGAAGGCGATACCGATCTTGCCCTCCTTTCTGGCAGCCAGCACAACTCCGCGGCATATGTTCTTGGCCATCGTCTTTTGAAAGATGCCGCGGTACACGACCTCTACGGATGCGGTGCTCATTAGCATTCCTCCCTATTCTTCTGTAATTTCGGTCAGATGCCTCCTGCACGTAAAACCCGACCATTTCGATTAGGTGGGCGTCGCTCAGATCATTTCGGACACCAGGGTCATGTCGATTTCTCGGTCCGCTCTTCGGTTGGCGCGGGGCGCTCTGCCATTATATCACTCCGCCTTCCTGCGCCGTGGCGATGTCGCTGTCGCTATAGCCGAGCTCGCGTAGGATCTCCGCGGTGTGCTCGCCCAGAAGCGGCGAGCGCTCGACTTCGGTCGGCGAGTCGGAGAGTTTGATGGGGTTGCCCACGGTCAGGTAGCTGCCGCGCGCCGGATGCTCGACCTCGACCACGGCGCCCGTGGCCCGCAGCGACGGGTCCTCGGCCAATTCCTTCATGCTAAGGACCGGCCCGCAGGGGATTTCGTGCGCGTTCAAGATCTCCATGACCTCGGACTTGGTCTTGGTGACGGTCCATCCCTCGATTAGATGGAAGCAGGTCTCGAGGTGCGGCAGTCGGCCTTCCGGCGTCGCCCAATCCGGATGGTCGACTAGGTCCTCGCGGCCGATCACCTTCATCAGCGTTGCCCAGCCCTGTGGCTGGATGATGACGTAGATGTAGTCGTTCGGGCCGCCGGGGGCACATTCCAGCACGTGGCCCGGCTGACCGCCGCCCGAGGCATGGCCGGCCCGAGGCACCGCCTCGCCGAAGGTGCCGTTCGGGTACTGCGGGTACTCCTTCAGGGGCCCGTGGCGCAGGCGTTGCTGGTCCCTGAGCTTGACCCGGCACAGATTCAGAACGGCGTCCTGCATCGCGACTTCGACACGCTGGCCGCGGCCCGACTTCTCGCGCTGCAAGAGCGCTGCCAGGATACCGGCCACGAGGTGGATGCCCGAACCTGAATCACCGATCTGCGCTGCGGTCACCGTCGGCGGGCCACTGTCGAAGCCCGTGGTGGAGGCCGATCCGCCCGTGCACTGGGCCACGTTCTCGTAGACCTTGCAATTCTCGTACGCCCCGGGCCCGAAGCCCTTGACCGAGGCGTAGATCATGCGCGGGTTGATCTCCTGGATACGCTCCCAAGTGAAGCCCATGCGGTCCAACGCGCCTGGGGCGAAGTTCTCCACCATCACGTCACAGGCCTCGATCAGCTTGGTGAAGATCTCCTTGCCTTGCTCGGCCTTGTTATTGAGTGTGAGGCTGCGTTTGTTGCCGTTCAACATGGTGAAGTAGAGGCTGTCCACGTCCGGAATATCGCGGAGCTGCTGGCGGGTAATGTCGCCGCGGCCAGGCACCTCCACCTTGATCACGTCGGCCCCGAACCACGCCAGAATCTGGGTTGCGGATGGCCCCGACTGCACGTGGGTCATGTCAAGGACGCGGATTCCCTCAAGAGCCTTGGTCATACCTTCACCTTCACCCCGTTGAACGCTTTACCCTCATCTCCCGGCGTCACCCGGATCCGTCACTTATACATGGTCTGGGCTTTGGTGCCCGGCGCGTACTCGTTCGGGTCGACCCAGATATTGATCACGGCGGATTTGCCGTCCCGCCGCACGGCCTCGCGGGCTCGGCGCAGCGCCGGTCCGATCTCGCCGGGATCGCGCACCTCCTCGCCGTAGCCGCCGAGCATTTCGGCGAACTTGCTGAACGGCACGTCACCCAGCTTGTTGCCGACGTTGCCCCGCTGCTCGCCGTACTTGGAGATCTGCCCGTAGCGGATCTGGTTCATCGCCGAGTTGTTGCCGATCACGGCGATATAGGGCGCGCCGAAGCGGTTGGCCGTCTCCATGTCGAAGGCGGTCATGCCGAAGGCGCCGTCGCCGTAGTAGCACAGAACCTCCTTCTGCGGGTGCGCCAGCCCGGACGCCATGGCGAATCCCGTACCCACGCCGAGGCTGCCCAGCGCGCCCGGGTCCATCCAGTTGCCGGGCCGACGCGGCTGCACCGCCTGGGCGCTGATCGTGACCACGTCACCGCCGTCGCCGATGTAGATCGTGTCGTCGGTCAGGAACTCGTTGATCTCCCAGGCGACGCGGTAGGGATGGATCGGCGCGGCCTCGGAGAGAAACAGCGGCATCAGCTTGTCGGCTGCCTTCTGTTCGGCGGCACGCAGCTCGTCGAGCCAGCCCTGGCGCTTCTTCGCCCCGGTGTCGGAGCGGCCGGTGGCCGCGTCGAGCACCGCCTTCAGGATCGCGCCCGGGTCCCCGACCAGACCCAGCGAGATGTCGCGGTTCTTGCCGACGGTCTTGTAGTCCATGTCGATCTGAACCAGCGTCGCCTTCTCGCTGATCCTCTTGCCGTAGCCCATGCGGAAGTCGAAGGGCGTGCCGACGATGACGATGACGTCCGCGTTGTCGAAAGCGTAGCGCCGGGTGCGGTTGAAATAATGCGGGTCGCCCGGCGCCAACAGGCCGCGCGCGGCGCCGTTCATGTAGGCCGGCACGTTGAGCTTGCGCACGAGCTCGATCGCCTCCTCATGGCCGCGGGCCATCCAGACCTGCGAGCCGTAGAGGATCGCCGGCTTGTCCGCCTTGACCAGCAGGTCGGCGAGCTTTTCGATGTCGGCCGGATCACCGATCGACTTGGCCGAGGCCCGGTAGTGCCCGGCGACGGGGATCACCGCCTTTTCGACCGGGACTTCGCGGTCCAGGATGTCGCGCGGGATCTCCAGGTAGGACGGACCATAGGCCCCGGCAAAGCATTCGCGGGCGGCCATGGATACCATGTCGGCGACACGCTCCGTCGAGCGCACCCCGGCCGCGAACTTGGTGATCGGCGTCATGATGTCGACGTGCGGCAGGTCCTGCAGCGAGCCCATCTTGTGCTGTGTCAGGGCCCCCTGCCCGCCGATATGCAGGATCGGGCTTTCGGACCGGAACGCCGTGGCGATGCCGGTGGCCGCGTTGGTGCAGCCGGGACCCGCGGTCGTCACGACGCAGCCCAGCTTGCCGGTCTGCCGGGCATAGCCGTCGGCCGCGTGGGCCGCCACCTGCTCGTGCCGGACGTCGATGATCCGGATACCCTCGTCCAGACAGCCGTCGTAGATGTCGATGATATGGCCGCCGCACAGCGTGAAGATCGTGTCGACGCCTTCGTTCTTGAGACCCTTGGCGACCAGGTGACCGCCCGAAATCACCTTTCCGGACTTGTCCTTCCTGGCCAGCGTGTCGGTCGCAGTTTCCGCCATGACGTGCTTCTTTCCTTGTCAAATCCGGCGCCCGCGAGAGCGCCGCGTTATTCGAGATAGTCGACGTTCTTCTCGACGTGGGTGGCGAGGTTCAGCGTGTGCTCCCGAACCAGCCGCTCGGCCAGCTCGGTGTCGTGGCTTTCCAGGGCTTCGATGATGTGCAGATGGTCGACGATCGAGCGGTTGGCCCGGTTGCCCTCGGAGATCGTGCGCGCCCGGATCGACCGCATGTGGATGAACAGGTTGTCCGCGATGTCCGTCAGCAGTTGGCACTTGCTCAGGCTGAGGATCGTCTGGTGGAACTTGATGTTGGTCCCCGAGTACTCGTCGATATGCGCCTGTATCTGGTCGCCCTCGAAGGTCGCGAACAGCTTGCGCAGAGAGGCGATCTCCTCGTCGCTGGCGTGAAGCGTGATCAACCGGGCCGCCATGCCTTCCAGCGCGGCCCAGACCGTGATCATTTCGAGGATTTCCTTCTTGCTCTTGCGCACGATGTAGACGCCCTTGCGGGGCACGATGCGCACCAGCCCCTCCTGCTCGAGACGGGCCAGGGCCTCGCGGATCGGCGTGCGGCTGATCGTCAACTTCTCCGAGAGCTCGCGCTCGTCGAGGCGCAGTTCGGCGTCCTCCGCATAGATGTTCATGGAGGTGATCGCCTGCTTCAAGGACTCGTAGATCCTGTCCTTCAAGCTGAAATCAGCGTGGATCGGCTGAACGTTCAGTTGGGCGGTCGCCGTAGCCATCACAGATCATCCTTCAAGCCGTTTCGCGAAGGGTGTTCGGTTAAACGCCGCCTCCAATGATCACAAGAGGTAACTGTGGTATACCATACACCAAGCCACCGATGCCCTGCAAGGCATAACGGCCGGGCCCGACGCCCATGGCGGCCTAGGCCGAGCGCCTCGCGTATCTCACTATTTTCTGCAGCACCGGTAGAATCAAGAGCCCCAAGGCGATCACCATGATCACCCCGGCGAAGGGCCGCTCGAAGAAGATCGCGAAAGAGCCGTTGGAGATCAGAAGCGATTGCCGGAGCGCCGGCTCGGCGAGCGGGCCGAGCACGATGGCGAGAACGGCCGGCGCCAGGGGATAGTCGAGCTTGCGCATGAGATAGCCGACGATCCCGAAAATCAGCATGAGCCAGACATCGTGCATGTCCTGCGTCGGCGCGTAGCCACCGACGATGCAGAGGACGAAAATGATCGGGGCGAGGATGGTGAAGGGCATCCGCAAGACCCAGATGAAGGCCGGGATGAAGGCGATGTTGATCAACAGCGCGAAGAGGTTGGCCGCGTACAGGCTGGCGATGAGGCCCCACACGAAATCGCTGTGCTCGACGAACAGCAGGGGGCCCGGCTCCAGGCCCCAGATCACCATGCCTCCGAGCAGGATCGCCGTGGTCGGCGAGCCCGGAATGCCGAGGGTGAGCATGGGCAGCATGGCGCCGGTGCTGGCCGCGTTGTTGGCCGCTTCGGGCGCGACCACGCCGTCCACGTTGCCCTTGCCGAAGGACCCGGGGTCCTTCGAGATGGTCTTCGCCACGCCATAGGCCATCAGCGAACCGGGCGTCGCGCCCGCGGCCGGAAGGATGCCGACGAAATAGCCGAGGAACGAACCCATGAGCATCGTCTTGACGCTGCTCTTGAGCCCGATCACGCCGTCGACGATGCGGCGCAGCGACATGGTCGCCTGGGAGATCGACATCTTGCCCCTGCTGACCTCGACGGTCCACAGCATCTCGCCGATGCCGTAAATGCCGATCGCCAGCACCAGGAAATTGATGCCGTGGTAGAAGCCCGGCAGGCCGAAGAAGATCAGGCGCGGCTGGCCGCTGATGATATCGAGGCCCACAGCGCTCATCGCCAGTCCGATGAAGATCGAGAAGAGGGTCTTGGGAATGTCGTCACCGCCGAGCCCGATGAACGTGGCGAACGCGAGCACCATGAGCGCAAAGATCTCCGGCGACCCGAAGGTCAGCGCGATCTCCGCCAGCGGCGGCGCGAACAGCGTGAACAGCACCACCGAGATCGTGCCGCCGACGAAGGAGGCCACCGCCGCGGAAATCAACGCCACGTCCGCCTTGCCCTGGAGCGCCAGCGGCCGCCCGTCGAAGGTGGTCGCCACCGCGGTCGACGCCCCCGGGATCCCCAGCATGATCGAGCTGATGGCGCCGCCGTACATGGCGCCGTAGTAGAGTGCGGCCAGAAAGATGATGGCCGATTCCGGCGGCACGAGGAAGGTCATCGGCAGCAGGATCGCCACCCCGTTGACCGAGCCCAGGCCCGGCATCGCCCCGACGAACAGGCCGATGGCGCAGCCGAAGACGACGAGCGCGAGGTTCAGCGGCTCGAACGCGATGGCGAATCCGCCGGCCAGTAAATTTAGAACTTCCATCTTCGATCCCGCTCAGGAGTACAAGATCCGCTCGAGGTCCAGGCTTTGGAGCGTTTTCGACGAGGCGCGGGCCCGCCCCGCGAGGCGGCGGCGCGCCGTGACTGCCGTCAAAGGAATATGTCGTACAGCGGATAGAACAGCGGCTCGGTCAGGCCCTTCGGCAGGGTGATGTTCAGGGCGATCTCGAAAAAGAAGAAGGCTACGATCGGGGTGGACAACGCCACGGCCCCCGTCGTCGGCCAGCCGTGGCGGCCGAGGAACCGCATGTAGAAGGCCAGAAACAGCGGCACCGCCCCGTAGACGCCGACCAGATGGATCGAGCCGATCATCACCGTGAGCGACCCACCTACGATGAGGAACAGAGTGAGCGCCCGGCCGTCGAAATAGGCCTCGCTCGAGCGCGACACCTCGCTCGTCCGCCGGAACCAGCGCAAGAAGATCCACAGCGTGCAGACCAGCATGCCCGCCCCGAGCCAGAATGGAAACGCCCCGCCGCCCGGTCCCTCGTCCGGGATCCAGCCGACCGGCAACTCCGCGCTCTTCCACATCAGGTAGAGGGAGACGAGCGCCATCACGACGGCCATGACGAACTCGGCGCGGCGCATGAACGCTGCCTCCCCCTCTTATCTGTCTACTTTGGTCCCGGACGGCGGACCCTACTTGATCTCACCCATCTTGGTGAGCATCTCCCGATGGTTTTCCTTCTCGCGGGCCCAGTAGGTCTTGAGGGCGTCTCCGGTGAGGAATTCGCCTTGCAGGCTCTTGCTCTTCATGTAGCCCTGCCACTCGTCGGTGGCATAGACCTTCTTGAACACGTCCCGGTAATAGGCCTCCGCCTCCTTGCTCATGCCGGGCGCGCCGACGACGCTGCGCTGCATGAAATAGACGAAGTCCTTGCCCAGCTCCTGGAACGTCGGCGCTTCCGGGAACAGGTCGAGTCGCGCGGGCGTGAACGCGGCCAGCGCGCGCGTCTTGCCGGCCTGGTAGAAGCCGAGCTGCTCGGACGGGTTGTTGACCGTCGAATCGGCGTTATTGCCGGCGAGCTCCTTGGCGACCCGGCCGCCGCCCTTGTAGGGCACGTACTTCATGTCGAGGCCGTAGGCCTTGTTCAGGAAGTCGGTGAGGAGCTGGTCCTCCTGGCCCTTACCCGTGCCGGCCATCACCCAGCCGTTGCCTTTGGCCTTGGCCGCCTTGACGAAGTCGTCGATGGTCTTGATGGCGGTGTCCGAGTTCACCCAGAGAAGGAAGGTGTCCTCGGCCATGCGCCCGACCGGCGTGAACGTCGAGATGTCGATGTCCAGGTCGGGGTTGCGCAAGGGCGTGGTGTAGAAGCTGTTGAGCGTGACCATGATGACGTGGTCATCGCCCGTTTTTTGCTTGAGATACACGAGCGATTCGGCGCCCGACCCACCCGGCTTGTTGATCGGCGTGAACGGTTTCGAAGCTAAGCCGTGCTTCTGGATCACGCTCTGCATGAGGCGGGCCATCTTGTCGGCGCCGCCGCCCTTGCCCGCCATGATCACGAATTCGACCGGTTTCTTGGGCTCCCAATCCGCGGCCGCGTTATGCGGCGCGGCCATGAAGCCGAGGCCGACACCGGCCACCAGACCGAAACCGAAGAGCCTCCTAGCGATATGTCTCATTTTCATCTCTCCCAGCTCGTTTTCTTGTGATGTGTGCCCCGCCTCTCGTGGCGGGCCCTCTTCGTCGCGCTACTATGTAGCAGATCCCTGTGCCCAGCAAAACACGCCCGCTCCCACAACCGTGACCAGGGGTGGTCTGAGACCTCAAGCCGTCCCCGCTCCCCCATCCCTTCTAAAGTTGGGATTTGGTATACCAGAGACACACTACCGAGTCGTCATCGTTCCTGTCAACGATCCACTCCGCAGGCTGACGTAGATGACGCCGCTATCGCAAGAGGCCTTGCGGCACCCCGGACCCGCGCGCCGAGTGCTCTTCGTTGTCGGCGCCCGCTCCGAAAATGCAGGATCGGGTGGATGACCTTGTCCGGAACCTCGGTTATGTTAGCCCAGGGTTCCCAGGGCACTGTCCGAAAGACGGTTGGGGCGATGTTACATCTTGGTGCGGCATTTCAGTCTTCTGGACCGCCACCGAAGGACCAAACGGGATTTTTCCATGCGCTTTGTTTTGTTTCTGCTGACCGCGGCCGCGCTGACCGCTGGCTCCGGACCGAAACCCGGCCTGGCCGGCGAGGTCACCGGCGCGGTGTCGATCATCGACGGCGACACGCTGCAGATCGGCGACCGGTTCGTTCACATTGCGGGCATCGACGCACCCGAGCTCGGCCAGCGCTGCATGATCGAGAAGAAGGGCTGGCGTTGCGGCCTGGAGGCCGCCTTGGCGCTGCGCAAGCTGGCCGCCTTCGGCGCGGTCAGCTGCACCACTGAGAACGACGCGCTCACGGTCACCGGCGCCTGCCAGATCGACGGCAAGGATTTGGGCGAGGTCATGGTCGGGCAGGGCTACGCGGTCGCCCTGCCCGGCGCCGTGCCGAGCTATCAGAGCACCCAGGACGCGGCCCGGGACGCCAAGCTCGGCCTGTGGCGCGGCGAGTTCATCCCGCCCGGGGACTGGCGCCAGGGTGCGCGCTTGCCCGGTGAAACCACCGACACGATCTTCTGCGTGGTCAAGGGTGCGATCAACGAAAAGGACCAGCGGATCTTCTACATCCCGTCGGACGAGACCTACGAGGACGTCACGATCGACCCGGACAAGGGCGAGCGCATGTTCTGCAGCGACGACGAGGCGATCCTCGCCGGCTGGAGCCGCTTTCCGCGCGAGTAACCTTGATCCGCCCACAGGACCGTTGCATGCGAAGCATGCCGCTGCTATTGGCGCGCGGCCGCGCCAGTTCTCTCACCCGGCACGGCCGCGCGCCTGCAGGTTAATTGACCTCCCAGTCCAAGCCGACCACGCCGACCATGGCCGCCCCTTCCCGGACAAACCCGTTCAGCTGCCAGATGACCACTCTCCCGTCTCTGGCATTGCGCCACAGGATGTCGGCCTGAGCGCTGCCGTTGTAGTCGCGGACCTGCTCGACGACCCAGGTGGAGTTGACAGTCCCGATCCCCTGCCCCGCTAGCCTGGTGAAGCCGTCCATCCGCCAGATGGCCGTGCCGCCGCTGG